>JAGWYC010000022.1 GCA_018969565.1 Bacteroidota bacterium
GCTGTCAATAATGGGCTCGCTCAAGGGGTGCAAAGCTACATCAGCACTCATTCAAAGCTGGTGCACTCCAGAAATTGCAAGGTATCAGGATTCAGCGGGGCGTAACGGAATGGCGAGCAGCCGCGAATCAGCTTCCTGCGAGAACCATCACGAATAACCAACAAGGAACATATTCCACTGTTGTTGTTCAGAATTAAAAGACCTCTTTCAGCCCCAGGTTGCAGCATCTGGTTCTGTTTCCACCAGGCGCTGAAATGCTCATGAGGTTTCCAGCCTGAATCGGGGAATTTCAGACGGTCCAGCAGGGCAACAAATTGCCGGAAATTACCAAATACCCGAATACAGGCCTGTCCTTGGCCCAGTGGAATCAGTTGCACTTGATGCACCACGCCACTATCTCGGTAGGCGTGGGCGGAGGCTTCACACTGACGGCGCAGGATTTCTGCATCTGAATCTGGAACCAGAATAATTCCGGGTGCTTCAGGCGGCATAGGTTCAGGCAATACCGGTTTACCGGACTCTGAGTTGCAGCCCGCGATCCATATAACGCCCGTCCAAAGCGCTACAATCCCCCGCCGGCTACCCTTGTTTCGCGTGGGCGCATAGCCAGCACCGGAACACTTTGCTGGTTCATGAGCCATTCGGTATAAGGTGTTGCCAGGAAGCCGGCCGGTTCGGTTTCGGTCATCATCACCACCAGACCGGCTTTCACCTTTTCGGCTTGTTCCTTCACGGATTCTCCAATCTTTACGCCAGATACGCTGGAACATACGGTTCTGAGCCCTCTTTCTTGAAAATAATGCTCGGCCTGATTGCAAAATACGTCCAGATGGTGCGCAGAATCGCTGTCTTTTTCACGGCTTGCTCCATAAACATGCACTTCTGCATGACAAGCCGCGGCAAGAATCGAAGCGATGCCCAGTTTTTGTCTGGTTTCTGCTGTTGCATCCAGGTGTACCAGGATTTTGTAGAGTGACTCCGGTGCGTGTGATTCAGGCAAGAACAATACGGGGCAGTCGCTCATGCAGGCCAGTTTGTAGCTGCCGCTTCGCTGAAACAGCCCGCCATTTCCGGGCTTTTCCATACCGGCAACAATCAAGTCAGCATGTACTTCCTTGGCGCATTGTAACAGCTCTTTCAGGCTGTTGCCACGACAATGGTGCAACAAAGGTGCAGGAATCCCACGTTTCCTTGCCTCAGCGGTACATTGGTCCGTGTCTGCAGCGGAGCTTTGCTCTTCCATAATCAACAAGTGAAGGGTGGCATGTAAACGTCTGGCGAGGTCTGCGCCAACGGAAATCGCTGTGAGGGTTGATGTTTGGGATGTGCAGGGAATCAAGATGTTGGTAATGGTTCTGTCCATAGGCAGTTTCTCCTAGACCAAATTTAGGCAAACGATAATTAATTACAATAAAATGACATAAGGATTTACATTAGTCAGACATTTCTCCCCCAAAGGGGGCATTTCCATAGCTGAACCGAAGGTCTGATGTGTTCAAACCAAACGGCTGATGTATGTTTGCTGCAAAAAGTCAACAGATGGTGATTAATCACGAATACGCGCTGGATCATTTCTCTGCGCAGATTGATTACGCCCTGCAGCAATACACGGCTCACGGCTATCGCGTTTCTTCCTTCAATAATGTGGTTATTGGTGGTTTGGGCGGTTCAGGAATTGGTGGCCGCCTGAGCAGGCTTGCATTAAACAGCATTGCGCCCATCCCCGTTGAAGTATATAGCGAATACGCGCTTCCTGCTTATGCCGGTGCGCAAACTTTAGTCATTTTATGCTCGTACAGCGGCCATACCGAAGAAACCCTGGCCATGTACGAAGATGCCCGCAAACGCGGCTGTACCATCATTTGTGTGGCAGCAGGCGGCGCCTTGAAAGATCTGGCCCTGCGCGACGGGCTGAAGTTCTATCAGATTGAAGGCGGCTATCAGCCCCGCATGGCGCTGGGTTATGGGTTCAGCTTCCAACTTTTGATTCTTTCTGAGTTGTTTGGCAGCAATATGCCGGAGCAGTTGCAGGCCATCAGCAGCAAACTCAAGCATGAGCAATCTTCCCTGAAACAAAAGGCCCAGGCGCTTTTTCAATTCTTCGAATCAAGCATACAGCACAAATTTGTGGTGGTTTGCGATATGGTATTTGAGGCTGCCGCCGTGCGCTTCTGCCAGCAAATTCAGGAAAATGCAAAGGGCGAGGCCTTTGTGAATGTACTTCCTGAGGCGAACCATAACGTAATTGAAAGTTATTACAACCACCGTGATACCAACTTCCTGCTGCTGAACAGCGGAAAGAATGCGCGTACCAACATCCGTTTTGACTTCCTGAAAGGAATACTTGCTGAACAGCAAAATAAAGTATTCAGCTATGACATCGCTGAGTTTAGCCTCTGGGCGCTGTTTGAATTCATTTACGTTACCGATTGGCTGAGCATCCATGCATCCAATGCCAAAGGGGTGAACAATATGGAAGTAGGAATCATTATGCGTTTGAAGAAACATCTGGAACAGGCTTAACATGAAACTAGTCAGCTTCAACAGCCACAACGGAGAGGAAACAGGATTGTTCCTCAATAACAATATTTATCCTTTGGCCAGGATTGACAAATCCCTGCCCGAGGAAATGGCTCTTTTTTTAAAGAACTGGGAGCGCAATTCCGATCATGCCCGCGCGATTCAGGAGGCCATCCTGGCAGGGAAATACGAGGAGTTTGCTATAGCATACAACGAACAGGATTTACTGGCTCCTGTGCCTCATCCCACCAGTTGTCGCGATGGATATGCGTTTCGTCAGCATGTGGAAGCGGCGCGCCGCAATCGTGGCGTGCCCATGATTCCCGAGTTTGACCAGTATCCCATCTTCTATTTCACCAACCACAATGCGGTTCAGGGTCCCGGTGAAATCTGGTGTATGCCTGACCATTTCGAGAAGCTTGATTTCGAATTGGAAGCAGCGGTGGTAATCGGGAAAAAGGGCAGGAATGTCCGTGCTGATGAGGCAGATAACTACATCGCCGGTTACATGGTGATGAACGATATGAGCGCCCGGCGCCTGCAAATGGAAGAAATGCTGCTGAACCTGGGTCCGGCCAAGGGCAAAGATTTTACTACGGTCATTGGTCCGTGGCTGGTTACCCCTGACGAGCTTGAAGCGTATCAAGTAGCGCCAAAAGCGGGGCATGTTGGCAATAGTTACAATCTTGCCATGCGCGGATTTGTGAATGGAATTCAGGTGAGCGAGGGTTCTGTGGCGCAGATGGACTGGACCTTTGCTGAAATCATAGAGCGCTGTGCTTATGGCGCCGATATTTTCCCGGGCGATGTAATTGGCAGCGGTACAGTAGGCACCGGTTGCTTCCTGGAGTTAAATGGAACAGGCAAGTTGAACAACCCCGATTATCAGGAGCAATGGCTTCAGGATGGTGATGAGGTGGTCATGGAAATTGAAGGACTGGGCCGACTGGTGAATACCATCCGACGCGTTGATACAGACTTCTCTCTGCTGCGCATGAAGAAGCAGGGCTGATTCAGCGCAGGAGAAACACGCCGGGAACATCTTCCTTTTTCACCACTTCGGCATCACAAAGAGTGCGGACGAAGTCGAGGGTGCACTCCTTGCTTTTGCTGAAGGCCAGTCTTCTCAGCAACATAAAAACCGACAGAAAGAGTAATACGGGTGCCAGTACCCAGAACTCCATCATGTTCAGGGCCTGCCATTTCCATACTGCGAACAGGCGATAGAGCAGGTATAAGGAGGTTCCGCTGAACAAGCTGAGCAGCAGGGGGAAAGCGGCATTGCTGTACATCCGAGGTGTTAGCACCAGATACATATCTTCTTCAATGCCTCTGAATAACACCTGTATATATGGACTCAGCCGGTATTTCACGGTTATGCTGCTCAACCAGGCCTCTTCATCAGAAACAGTGCCGCTGAAGAATTTTTCCGTATGGGGGTTGTTATAGGCATGTTTGATTTCCAGCAGGGTGTGTTGTCTGAACTTTTCAATCAGTGCCGCACGTGTAAGTTTGGTTTTCAGGTAATAGGTACGCATGAGGGTTTTATAGCGTTTTGTTCAGGGTTGATTTTATGGTACAGATTCGCTCCAGCAGTGTGCCATCCTGCATCAGGCCATTGCCAACCACTACAACCGTAGCGCCGGCTTGCCAGGCTGAAGCAGCGGCCTCTTCGCTCCGGATACCGCCACCGGCAATTACCGGGCATTCAACAGCCTCGCTTACCGCACGAATCATGCTGGCATCAACCGCTTGCAGGGCGCCGCTGCCCGCGTCGAGGTAAATAAGTTTCATACCTAATTGAACCCCGGCCAGTGCAGTTACAGCCGCAATCTCGGCCTTGTCTGCCGGAATGGGCATGGTTTGGCTGATGTAATGCGCGGTGGTGCTGCGTCCGCCATCAATCAGCATGTAGCCTGTAGGCAGACAGGGTAAACCGGCCTGCCTGATTAAAGGGGCGGCAAGCACATGCTTGCCAATCAGGTATTCAGCATTTCTTCCGGAAATCAGAGAAAGAAGTAAGATGCCATCCGCGCCGGGAACAACCTGAATTTCATCTCCGGGAAACAAGAAGATGGGGCCACTGTATGATTTTCTGATCAGATCCAGACAGTTCTTTGTATTGCCACGGGTAAGCAGGCTGCCACCCAGCAGCACCATATCTGCTCCGCAGGTTTCACAAGTTTCTGACAGGGAAGCAATACGGTCTTCCGCGTCATCCGGATCAAACAATACGGCCAGCAACTTTCGGTTTGTGTAATTTGCATCCTCAAGAAAGGCTATAGGCTTGATGGTCATATATTAGAGCAAAGTACGGATAATTCCATCCCTTCATCTTTTATTTTTTGTCTTTTTCTGTCATGAAATTGTTATCAACAAAGCCCCGGCGCATTGCCCAAAAGGGGTTTGCCATTTCTGTGGAAAAGTGCATCGGAAAGAGTTTTTTAAGGCCTTTAGTTTTGAAGAACCCTCCAACTGAAAACGCACCATAAACCACCAAAACAGAAAAAAGAACCAGCATTATGAATGACTATACAGTGAACACCAGCGGACTCGTTTTTGAGCGGAAAAACACCAACGGAACCGTGTCTCCGTTCCACATGTTCGAATATGACCTGCGCAGCTCGGTGATTAAAAAACCGGACGGTACGGTGGTATTTGAAATGAATAATGTGGAAGTGCCTAAAGGTTGGAGCCAGGTGGCTACCGACATCATGGCGCAGAAGTATTTCCGCAAAGCCGGTGTTCCGCAGCCGGATGGTTCACTGGGCAGGGAAACCAGTGCGAAGCAGGTGGTGCACCGTCTGGCCAATTGCTGGAGGGAGTGGGGTATGAAGTATGGTTATTTCGCCAGCGCCAAGGATGCTGATGTATTCTATGACGAGTTGGTGTATTCTATGCTCAACCAGGAATGTGCGCCCAATTCTCCTCAGTGGTTTAACACGGGTCTGTACAGCAGCTACGGCATTACCGGTAAAGCACAGGGCCACTACTATGTTGATCCCGAAACTGAAAAGCTGAGCAAATCTACTTCAGCATACGAGCGTCCCCAGCCTCATGCCTGTTTCATTCTTTCAGTAGATGATGACCTGGTTAACGATGGCGGTATCATGGACCTCTGGGTTCGCGAAGCGCGTATCTTCAAATACGGCTCCGGTGTGGGCACTAATTTCAGCCGTATCCGCGGCGCCGGTGAAAAACTGAGCGGTGGCGGTACCTCTTCAGGGTTGATGAGCTTCCTGAAAATCGGCGACCGCGCCGCCGGGGCCATCAAATCAGGTGGAACCACACGTCGCGCAGCCAAAATGGTATGCCTTGACCTGGATCACCCCGAAGCCATGGAGTTCATTCGCTGGAAGCAGGAAGAAGAGCGTAAAGTGGCTGCCCTGATTGCCGCAGGCTACAGCAACGACTACGAAGGGGAAGCCTACGCTACCGTTTCCGGTCAAAACTCAAACAACTCCCTGCGTATCCCGAATCGCTTCTTTGAGAAATTGCAGAAAGGCGAAGACTGGGAATTTACTGCACGCAGCGATGGCAGTGTTATGAAAACCCAGCCCGCCGGCGAAGTGTGGAATGCCATTAACGAAGCCGCCTGGGCCTGCGCCGACCCCGGAGTGCAATATGATGACACCATCAACGAATGGCATACCTGCCCCGAAGGTGGTCGCATCAACGCATCCAATCCCTGTAGCGAGTACATGTTCCTGGACAATACCGCATGTAACCTGGCCTCGCTGAACCTCCGTAAGTTCTTCAATACCGAAGATAATACCTTTAAGGTTTCCGATTTTGAATACGCCACGCGCCTCTGGACGGTGGTGCTCGAAGTCAGCGTGTTGATGGCCCAGTTCCCCAGCAGGGAAGTTGCGCAACTGAGCTACGATTACCGCACCCTCGGTCTGGGTTACGCCAACCTGGGCAGCATGCTGATGGTTGCCGGAATCCCTTATGACAGTGCTGAGGCCCTGGCGCTCTGCGGAAGCATCACCGCCATCCTCACCGGAACATCCTATGCCACTTCTGCGGAAATGGCCGCCGTAAAAGGGCCATTCCGTATGTATGAAAAGAACAAGAAGCACATGCTTCGCGTGATTCGCAATCACCGTTACGCCGCCTATAACTCCCCGCTGAACTTCGAGGGACTTGGCGTTGCCCCGATGTGCATTGACGAAAAATACTGCCCCGACTATCTGCTCAAGTCCGCCTGCAATGCCTGGGATAAAGCGCAGCAGCTTGGTGAGAAATACGGGTACCGCAACGCTCAGGCTACCGTAATCGCCCCCACCGGCACCATCGGTCTGCTCATGGATTGCGATACTACCGGCATTGAGCCTGATTTCGCCTTGGTGAAATACAAGAAGCTCAGCGGCGGCGGTTATTTCAAAATCATTAACCAGTCCATTCCTCAGGCATTGGTGAACCTGGGCTACACACCTGAGCAGGTTCATGATATCGTAAACTACGCCAAGGGTCATGCCACCTTCCAGGGTGCGCCGTTCATTAATCATGAAAGCCTGAAATTGAAAGGCTTCACCGATGAAGACCTGGAGCGTCTGGAAGCATCAGCCCCTTCAGCCTTCGAAATCAGTTTCTGCTTTAACCAGTTTACCCTCGGTGAAGAGTGCATGAAGCGCTGCGGATTCACTCCTGAGCAATACAACAACCCCATGTTCAACATGCTGGGCGCCATGGGCTTCAGCAGAGAACAGATTGAGGCCTGCAATGTGTTCGTAGGTGGCACCATGACCATTGAAGGCGCTCCGCACCTCAAAGAAGAGCATTATCCGGTATTCGATTGTGCCAACACATGCGGAGAAATAGGTACACGCTATATCCATGCCCATGCACATATCCGCATGATGGCCGCGGCCCAGCCGTTCATCAGCGGTGCCATCAGTAAAACCATCAACCTGCCCAACGAGGCCAGCGTAGATGATATCAAGAGCTGCTACGAGATGAGCTGGAGGCTCGGCCTCAAGGCAAATGCCCTCTACCGCGACGGCTGCAAACTGAGCCAGCCCCTGAGCAACAAGAGCGAAACCAAAACCGAAGATAAGGAAGAAGCAGGTGCCGAAACCGCACAGGCCGCCGCCGCGGAGCGTCCGCTGCGCAACCTGATTCCTGAGGAACTCACTCCGGAAATCGTACTGGAAGCCGCCAAGCGCATCCTGAACGAAAGCCCGGATACCAAATTCAAGCGTCAGCTCTCCAACATCGTGGAGCGCAAGAAATTGCCCAACAAGCGCAAAGGCTTTACCCAGAAGGGTAAAGTGGGCGGACAAACCATCTTTGTGCGCACCGGTGAATACAGCGACGGAACCCTTGGTGAAATCTTCGTGGACATGCACAAGGAAGGCGCCAGCTTCCGCTCACTGATGAACTGCTTTGCCATTGCCGTGTCTATTGGCCTGCAATACGGTGTTCCGCTGGAAGAGTTCGTGAACAAGTTTGCCTTCACGCGCTTCGAACCTTCAGGCATGGTAGAAGGGCATCCGAACGTGAAGAATGCCACTTCCATTGTGGATTATATCTTCCGTCTGCTGGGCTTTGAATACCTGCAGCGTGAAGATCTGGTGCAGGTGAAGCCTCAGGATATGGTGGAGAGCAGTCATGAGCAAATCAGTGCCCTGTCTGAACCAATGGACAGCATTGAACCGGAAGCAGTGATACAGTACGAGCCAAAGCCGCTTGCTGAAGCAACAGCCTATCAGCCCCGTGTAAAAGACATGCAGGACCACATGCGCGAGATGCAAAGTGACGCGCCGGCCTGTAATGTATGCGGGCACATCACAGTGCGCAGCGGCACCTGCTACAAATGCCTGAACTGCGGGAACAGCTTGGGTTGTTCTTGAGTTGAACTAGCTATTGTCATAAAAGGGGGATACTCAAGTATTCCCCTTTTTTTAAAATATTCTTATGAAAGCTTTGAAAAAATAATTATATGGTGTGATGAAGCCGAAAAAAATAGAAGATGTCTGAGAGCACCCTTATCGGCATTGGTGCTTCAAGCCAAAGAAGTACGAAATTGATTTAACGTTGTATAAATAAAAAAAGCCCCGTTCCCCCTACATAAAAATCCATGGTGGAACCACGGCGTTCGGTGGGCTACAGGGCAATTGCGAAGTAAGTGTGTGGCTCAAATACTTTCCAAATAATTTTGAAAAACAGCAAGCAACCCCATGCCTCTCTCCCTCAACGAAGTCCGCACCCGAGCCGCCGCCTTCGCCCGTGATTGGGCCGATGCCTTTGACGAAGACGCCGAAGCCCAAAGCTTCTGGGATGGCTTCTTCCGTGTTTTCGGACAAGAACGCCGACAGGTCGCCATGTTCGAAAAGTTCGTAACCAAACTGAACAACAAACAAGGATATATAGACCTGTTTTGGCCCGGAAAACTGGTGGTCGAGCACAAAAGCAAAGGCAAGAACCTGGATCGGGCTTTTGATCAGGCAGCCGACTATTTCACCGGACTAAAACCGGCTGAATACCCGCGTTACATCATCGTCAGCGATTTTGCCCGCATACGCCTCTACGATCTCGACCACAACAGCAAACACGAAATCACACTGGCTGAATTGCCGGAGAAGGTTGACCTGTTCAAGTTCATTGCCGGCTATGAACAAACCCAATACAAGGAACAGGACCACGCCAATATAGAAGCGGCCGAGCTCATGGGCAGGCTGCACGATGCCATGCTGGCCACCGGTTACGAAGGGCATGCACTGGAATTGTACCTGGTGCGTCTGCTGTTCTGCCTCTTCGCTGAAGACAGCAATATCTTCGAGAAATACCAGTTCCAGTCGTATATAGAAGACCGTACGGCGGCTGACGGCAGCGACCTGGGTGCTAAACTCTCAGAGCTGTTTTACGTGCTGAATACCGAACCGTCAAAACGCCTCAGGAACCTCGACGAGCAACTCGGCGCCTTTGCTTATGTAAACGGAGGGCTTTTTCAGGAAATGTTGCCTCCTGCAGGTTTCGATGCCCGGATGCGCGAAAAGTTGCTGGAATGCTGCAGCCTCGACTGGAGCCGTATTTCTCCGGCCATCTTCGGCAGCCTGTTTCAAAGCGTGATGGACAAAGAGAAACGCCGCAACCTCGGCGCGCACTACACCAGCGAAAAGAACATCCTGAAGCTCATCAAACCGCTCTTCCTTGACGAATTGCAGGAGGAGTTTGAAACCATCAAAGGCTACAAGAACAGCACCCAACGCCAAAATGCCCTCAACAAGTTTCATCAGAAAATATCGGAGCTCCGTTTCCTGGATCCGGCCTGTGGCTGTGGAAACTTCCTGATTGTCAGCTACCGCGAGCTACGTGTGTTGGAACTGGAGGTAATCAGGGAACTTCAGGGCATACAAATGGTAACCGATGTCAGCCAGCTCGTGCTTTGTGATGTCGGGCAGTTTTACGGCATCGAAATAGAAGAGTTTCCCAGCCAGATAGCCCAGGTAGCGCTCTGGCTCATGGACCATCAGATGAACCTGCGGGTGAGCGATGCCTTCGGACAGTATTACGCCCGGCTGCCGCTGAAGAGCCAACCGCATATCGTGCATGCCAACGCCCTGCGCACAGACTGGCAAAGCCTCATCACGCCCGTGCCCGGAGATGCCAGACCAGCCGTATTTGATTATATATTGGGGAATCCGCCGTTTAGTGGGGCCAAAATCATGAACCAAGAGCAACGTGATGATGTAGTTCGCATATTTGACAATTCCAGAGGTTCTGGCACACTTGATTTTGTGGCAGCCTGGTATTTGTTGGCTGCAAAGTACATTAATAAGAATCCTGGCGTAAAGGCTGCGTTTGTTAGCACTAACTCTGTAACTCAAGGCGAGCAAGTAGTCATCATCTGGTATAAGATACTGCATGAATTGGGCCTTGAAATCCAATTTGCGCATCAGACATTTAAATGGCAAAATGAGGCAAAGGGTTTGGCAGCAGTTCATTGTGTTATTATAGGTTATTCTAAACATACCAATAGAGTAAAATATTTATATGTGGATAAGAATGGAGAATCAATTACCCAACAGGTAAAGAATATTAACCCGTATTTGGTTGAAGGAAAAAATGTATTCGTTCAGACTCGAAATGCACCTATCTGCGATGTTAAACAATTGGGAATTGGAAATAAGCCTATTGATGGTGGTGCCTATTTGTTCACAACAGATGAGAAGGACGACTTTCTTAAAAAAGAACCCTTGGCTAGAAAGTACTTTAAAAGATGGATGGGAAGTGATGAATTTATAAATGGTATTGAGAGGTGGTGTCTATATTTAGGGGATTCAACACCAGAGGAACTTATTAAAATGCCAAGTGTTCTATTGCGAGTGGAGAAAGTCAGAAAAAGCAGATTAGCTAGTAAAGCAGAGAGTACGAGAAAATTAGCAAATAGTCCAACAAAGTTTCACGTAGAATTCATTCCTAAGGATAGTTATTTAGTAATTCCAGAAGTGTCTACCGAAAGGAGAGCCTATATACCAATTGGTTATCTATCGCCAGATGTGTTATCTTCGAATAAACTCAGGTTATTGCCAAATGCAACGCTTTTCGAGTATGGTATTTTAACTTCACAGATTCATATGGATTGGATGAGATATGTTGCAGGAAGAATGAAAAGCGACTATTCGTATTCTATAAACATCGTCTACAACAATTTCCCCTGGCCGGAAGCGCCAACGGAAGCACAGAAGCAGGCGGTGGAGGAAGCGGCGCAGCAGGTCTTGGATACGCGGGCGAAATACCCGGGCAGCAGCCTGGCCACCTTGTACAATCCCTTGACCATGCCCGGAGATTTGCTCAAGGCGCATCAGCAGCTCGACAAGGCGGTGGACAAATGCTACCGCAAGGAGCCCTTCAAAGACGAGCGCGAGCGGATCGAGTACCTGTTTGGCTTGTATGAGCAGTACACGGCGGGTTTGCTGGCAGGGCTGGGGGAGAAGAAGCGGAAGGGGAAGAAAAGATGAGAATGGCTATTAAAAGAATGGTCCACCGCAATTTTAGAACCATTCAAGAAACGATGCATTTCTTGAATGAAAATATGCTTTGTAATCTAGATGAAAGTATATACGGAGTGAAAAGGGTGGAAATTGATTTCTCGCAATGTGATTATGTTGAACCCTATCACCTCGCACCGCTTGCCTGTGTCCTTCATGAGTATCTTGAAGCGGGCTTCAATATTGATGTTTTAGGTCTTAACGCGCGTTTACAGAAGTATTTTGACGAAACAGGTTTTTTTGAATTTTGTGAAGGTAAATACGTGAATGCAGCGTTTCCGGATCCAAAGGATAAGAATACTTTGCCACTATGGAGGATTATGCCAGGCGCGCACAATGTATATCCACAATTGGCAGAAGGATTTTTCGAGACAAACGGCTTGACAGGAAGAGATCTGCAACCGTTAAACAGCGCTTTAGGAGAAATGATGAACAATGTTTTCGATCACTCAGAGTGCAAAATACCAGGGTATACGGTTACACAGTTTCATCCGAATCGAAAGTTGCTCCATACCTGTGTTTGTGATTTAGGCTGTACGATTCCAAAGTCTGTAAACGATTATTTGACGTCACAAGGTTTACCCTCCATTTCCTCTGCTGCAGCGCTTGACAAGGCCATGGAGAAGAATTTCTCCTCATATACCCAACCTCATAACAGAGGTTTGGGTCTTGATAACCTTGTCTCGATTGTACGGGCTTTGAAAGGTAGATTTCTCCTCGTTAGTGGTAGTTCAGCCTGCATTATGGAGCACGAAGAAGAAGTGCTTCTCGATATGCAGAGCAATTTTCCTGGAACAATGGTCGTTATAACTTTGAATACGGATCACCTGGAAGTCAAAGAAGAGGAACAAACAGATGATTTGCACATTTTTTGATTAATTTCGCACCATGCACCTGCTCAAGGTCTATGAACTAACACACACCTGCACCACCAATGCGGACGCCGTAGCACTCGATGTTGCCGTGCGCAAATTGCTGCATGCCGGTGAAAGTGTGAAGCTCGATTTCCATGGCATCACGGGCATGACCACTTCCTTTCTCAACAGTTCCTTCGGTGCTTGGGTGGAAGATTTTGGCTTCGAAGCGCTCAAGGGCCGCATTGTGCTGACCAATTACACGCCGTTCATCGCGAAGTTCATCCGAACGTATATGGACAACTGCCGGTTTCAGGGTGCCTGAACTGTGGGAACAGCCTGGGTTGCTCCTAAGTTGCGTCAATCAGAAATAAAAACAGAGGGGAGGTCGGAAGGCTTCCCCTTTTTAATTGTTTTCCGTTAGACGAAGTTTTGGCTGGAATGAGCCTTTCAAATTTTGAACTCAAGACATGAAGTACGTTCCTGATTTCGAAAACCAAAGCGGGCAACTACCTTCGTGGCCAATAAGACTCGCCACGCTTCCCATCAGAACAGCGCACCAGGGCGGGTTTTCGATTTTTAGGGAGATCAGGTGATGAAACACACCAAGCCGCTATTCAGAAACTGAGGCTACAAACTGTTTTATGGCTGATAACAAAGTGAGTAGAAATAAAGGAAGGGGGTAAGCCCTTCTTCTTTAAAGAACCTCCTATTTGGAACCTCAGAACTACCTTTGCACAACTGTGCAGCACCGTTTATTTCCCCTGTTTATTGTGGTACTTCTTGGCCTGGTCTGGGGTTCCTCCTTTATTCTGATATTCATGGGACTGCGGGCTTTTGCACCGGTACAGGTTGCTGCGCTCCGGCTCATGTTTGCCGGTTTTTTTATGATGCCGGTGGTTTGGCTGTTTCGCAAACAAGTAAATAAGGAGTCGCTGAAGTTTCTGTTCCTGTCGGGTTTGATCGGGAATGGAATTCCGGCCTTTCTTTTTGCTACGGCGGGAAAGATGATACCATCCGGCATCAGCGGAGTGCTGAACAGCCTTACGCCCTTGTTTACCTTATTGTTCGGTTCCTGGTTTTTCGGGGTGGCCATTCTGAAGCGACATAGCTGGGGCGTGTTCTTTGGATTGGCAGGCGCTGCCGTGTTGTTGCTTCCCGGGTACTTCATGAAGGATGAAAAAATCATGAATCCGCTGGGTGGTTTACTAGCCATAGTGGCCACCATGCTTTATGGTATTAACGTGAACATCATCAAGCAGAAGCTGAGTCATCTGAATCCCTTCATCGTCAGCGCGTTCCCTTTGGGGTTCATGGCCATTTGTGCCTTGCCGGTATTTCTGTGTACGCGCCCGGCAGAGAATTTTGCCGCTCATGGTGCTCTGGCCTGGTCCTCACTGGGGTATCTGGCCATCCTGGGTATTGTGGGCTCAGCGCTTTCGCTGATCATATTTAATATTCTTGTTCAGCGCACTACGGCCTTGTTTGCCAGCACCAATACATTTATTATACCCATGGTTTCCGTGGCATGGGGGCTGGTATTCAGGGAGCCTTTCGGATGGAATCTGTTGCTTGGATTGTTGTTGTGTTTTGTCGCTATCTGGCTGGTGATGAGAAGGTGATTTTGCGGTATTGGTATCCATTTTAGCCTTATGCCGAAGTAATTCAGAACCGACCCGGTGGCTGGGTTGTGTTGTTGATAACCAATGCGTTAAAGCCCCTTAACAGGTGCTTAAACTACCAAAAACAAAGGGCAAAAAGGTTTTATACGATAGATTGTGAAATGTTGTGGATAAGTCATAAGTTTGCAGCATACAACAATCGCAAAAGATGAAAAAAGTTCTACTACTTCTCTCGGCACTGGCCGCTGTTACAAGCGGATCTTACGCCCAACCATGCGGTGATGGTGTCAATACCGTAAAAACATTTACTCCTGCCGGCACATCATTCGCGGACAGATTATGGAACACAGCTACCAACTGGAGTCCTGCCGGTGTTCCGGATTGTGACGATGATGTGCGCATCTGGAATGGTATTGCTTACGTTACCGCTAACGTAACGGTGCGTGATATCCGTGTATTTCGCCAAACAACCCCGGTTGCCGGAGTTGGTGTTTTGCGTATTGAAGGAAATTACACCGTAACATGCCGCAACATGGTGTTGGACGAGGGTAATATGGAATCAAACACCACTGCATATTCCGCAATTGTGGCAGACTCTGTTTCACTTGCAAAGAATGCCCAGATGACCGTGCGCTACCTGACCGTGAAGCGCAGGATTGCACAGGGCAACAGCAAGGTGAACATGATGGAATATGGCATCGCCGACCTGAAGCACGTGGTATTGAATGATTACGCCACCTTCACAGCACCATCCGGCTGGCAAAAGAATAATAAATCACGCGTTGATGTACGCGGTGACTTTTTCATAGCTGAATTGGCCAAATATGTTCACAATAACGGTACCCTTCGTTTTATTGACACCGGAAGAAACATGATTAACACCGCCGGTACATCAGGAAAAATCCGTGAATTCTGGAATATCGAAATTGAAAAGAAACTCGATGGTGCAGGTGATATTACCGAGCCCGGAAGGCTGAGGACACCTTTCG
>JAGWYC010000320.1 GCA_018969565.1 Bacteroidota bacterium
GGGTTTCTGGACGCATCCTATAAACAGGGTGTAAACTACCTGTCCTCTGATAAAGTTCGCCTGGTGCTGTTTGCACCCAATAAGAGTTTCATCTATGCTATTGGTGATTTTAGCAACTGGGAACCCGATACAGCTTACTTCATGCAATATAGCCCCTCACAATCGCTTTGGTGGGTGGACATCCCCAATCTTAGCCCTGGAAAGGAAATTGGCTTTCAATATTGGGTGGATGGAAAAATTCGGGTAGCCGACCCATTCAGCGAATTGGTGCTGAACGAATATGATGATGCTTACATTAGCGCGCAAACATTTCCCAGCTTGAAACCTTATCCCAAGGGAAAAACGAATGGCGCAGTTGGTGTAATGACACCCGGCAAGGCTGCCTTCACCTGGACAGCTCAAGGGTACTCGAGGCCGAAAAAAGAAAAACTGCTCATCTACGAATTGCTGCCACGCGATTTCTCTGCAGCGCACACGTTTAAATCCGTGCAGGACAGTCTGGCATACCTGAAGCGTCTGGGCGTCAATGTCATCCAACTGATGCCGGTGAACGAGTTTGAAGGGAATATCAGTTGGGGCTATAACCCGTCCTTCCACATGGCGGTAGATAAATACTATGGTCGCCCGGATGATTTAAAAGCGCTTGTGGATGCAGCGCATAAACAGGGAATAGCCGTAATCTTAGACGTGGTATTCAACCACGCATTCAGCCAAAGTCCGTTATGCCAACTTTATTGGAACAGCGCAGAATTCAAACCCGCCACCAACAACCCCTGGCTGAACCCTGATGCGCGTCACCCTTTTAATGTGGGCTATGATTTGAACCATGAAAGCCGCGCCACACAATATTGGATGGATCGCATCCTGAAACATTGGGTGCAGGAATTTAAAGTGGATGGCTTCCGTTTCGACCTTTCCAAAGGTTTCACCCAGGTGAATTCCGGCACGGATGTGGCCGCCTGGGGTCGCTACGATGCTTCACGTATAGCCCTGCTCAAACGCATGGCCGACCAGATTCGCTCGGTGGACCCCGACATTCATCTGATTCTGGAGCACTTTGCGGACAACAGCGAAGAAAAAGAACTCAACGACTACGGCTTCATGACCTGGGGCAATGGCAATGCGCCTTTCAGTGAAGCCACCATGGGATTCCTGGGAAGCTCAGACTTTGGCTGGGCCATCAGTCGTGAACACCGTGGATTCAACCAGAACGGAATTGTGGGGTATATGGAAAGTCACGATGAGGAACGCCTGATGTATAAAAACAAGAAATTCGGGAACTCTTCCGGAAGCTATCTTATACAAAACCTTCCCGTTGGCTTGAACCGTGTGGCAATGGCATCCTGCTTATTCCTGCCCGTGCCCGGTCCTAAAATGATCTGGCAGTTTGGGGAACTCGGTTACGATTATTCCATCAACTACTGCAGCAACGGTACAGAGAATACCGGCTGTCGCCTGGACCCTAAACCTGTGCGCTGGGATTATTGGAACGATACCAACCGTCGCAAATTGTATTATGTGATGGCTGCCATGAATTACCTCAAAACTTTTGATGAGGTCGCCTATCCGGTAGATTACGATTTAAATGCCGCCGGACAATACAAGCGACTGAACCTGTGGCACCCAAACCTGAACGTGGTGGTGGTGAGCAATTTCGGTATGGCAGCAGGAAGTGCAGACCCCAACTTTCCGTTTACCGGTCGCTGGTATGATTATCTGAGCGGCGATAGCCTGGAAGTAACGAACAAAAATGGCGCAATTGCGCTGCCCGCCGGTGGATATAAGGTGTTTATCAGCAGGCGCGTGGTTCATCCATATTACTGGAAGTCGGCCAACAGCACTCCTGTATATGATATTACTTCAGCAGGCATCCGCTGCTTTCCAAATCCGGCAAAGGATGTTTTGCTTGTGGAAGGGTTTAGCGGGCAGGTCAGGGTATCCTTATACGAGTTGAGCGGAAAACTCCTTTTACAGGAAACCGGTCAAGCTGGAAGTATGCGTATTTCGCTGCAAGGACTGAAACCCGGGATGTATCTGTTGAACATCAGCAGCCCAAACGGGGTGTACAGCAGCCGAATGTTGCTGGAGTAAGCAATTAAGGGTATTTAACCCAACAATTCCTTCACCAGCGCGGAAATCAGCTTTCCTTCGGCCTGGGATCCAAATTCCTTCATGGCCAGCGGCATCACCTTGCCGAGGTCTTTAGCACCTTGTGCGCCTGTTTCTTCAATAAGTGCGGATATTTTACTGCGCAGCGTGGCTTCATCCATTTGTTCGGGCAGATAGCTTTCCAGCACCTCCAGTTCCTCTTGTTCCTTTGATGCCAGATCATCGCGGCCCGCATTGCGGAATTGTTCCAGTGAGTCGCGGCGTTGTTTGGCCAGTTTCTGCA
>JAGWYC010000321.1 GCA_018969565.1 Bacteroidota bacterium
CCAATGGCACCAAACAAGGCCTCCACCGTGGCGGCGTTGCGGATTATATCAATTGGCAATATGGCGATCATCCCCCTGAACTATGCTATTGCCGAGATAACCGGTTAAAACTACCCGGCTACTTCGGATTTATTCGATTGGTATCTGTTTCTTCTTTTCGGCTTCGGCCATTTTTCTGTTCCGGTTCAACTCAAGGGTAAGCACCCCTTCCTTGCAATGAGCATGGATTTGATCTTCCAGAACATCCTCAGGCAGTGAAAATGAACGGCTGAACATCTGGTAGCTGAATTCGCTGCGGGTAAGGCGTTCATCTTCCTTGCCGTTTTGCTGCGATTTCTTTTCTCCGTGGATGGTGAGCAGACCGTTTTTCACACTCACGTTAATTTCGTTTTTCTCGAAGCCCGGAACGGCGGCTTCTACCAAGTACTTATCCTTGGTTTCCTTCACATTCACCGCGGGAAAATCCCCGTTGCTCTTAAAAACCCTTGGTAATTCGATGAATGGGGCAGCGAATAAATCATCTACCCAGTTGTCTAAAATGCTTCTTCTTGCCAGTGACATAATGTAAAATAATTAGATGGTTAACGCAGGCAAAGTTCATGAGGCATAAGCCTTTGACAACTGACGCCTGTCACACGGCGGACTGATTCAGGTCAAAACAGCAAGGCCCTGAATTGTCAGAGCCTGTGCAGCTTACCACTTCAGGGCTTTGAGCTTTTCAGGATGGAGCAGTTTAATGTGCGATCCACTGATTTCCAGGGTGCCGTCGGCTTTGAAACCGCTGAGCACACGTATAGCGGACTCCGTACTGGTACCGGCCATACTCGCCAGCAATTCGCGTGAAACGGCTACACCATAGCGATTATCACTGTCGCTTACCGTTTCAAACAACTTCACCAGTGCTTCCGCCACCCGCTTGCGCACAGTATCATAAGCCAGTTTCAGCAGGTCTTTTTCCTTGGTCGCGATATTGTTGGAAAGCAGTTTGACGAAATGCACCATGGTGGCAGTATCGCCGGTGATATAGCGAAGAAAATCGTCAGCCTGGTAGAGTTCCACTTCGCAATCTTCAAGCGCCTCTGCACTCTCTTCGCGGGGTTTACCCTGCATGCTGCTCACATATCCGAAGAAACCTCCGGAGCCGACCAACTCGGTAGTATATTCTTTCCCGTCCTGATTGTAGCAATACAGACGCACGGTGCCTTTCATCAGTTTATAAACGTAAATGCTGGGATCTCCTTCATGATAAACCGTATCCTTTCTGGAGTAATGACGCTGATGCGTTTGAATATCGCGAAGGGCGGAAGCCTGGTTTCCGGCCTGCCCGATGAGTCTTTCCTTTACGGCATCTGCTTTTTTCAGCCGGTTTTCCAGCGTGCGCAGCAGGTCTGTTTCTTCAAATGGCTTGGTAATGTAATCATCGGCACCCAGGCTCATTCCGAAACGTATATCCGTTTTTTCGGTTTTAGCTGTCAGGAACACAAAGGGTATTCCGGCTGTTTCCGAACGTTGACTCAGGATATGAAGCACTCCGTAACCATCCAGGCCGGGCATCATAATATCACAGATAATCAAGTCGGGCTTTTCGTGAACACTGAGGTCCACACCCTTCCTTCCATCTTCTGCAACTACTACTTCATACCCCGCCAGCTCCAGTATTTCAGCGGTGTTCTCGCGCACATCCGCATTGTCTTCAATGACCAGAATTTTCTTCTTCATCCGCGCTCAAAGGTATAAAAACTTCAAATGTAGTTCCGGCTTCGGGTTTACTTTGGCAAACAACATGCCCACCCATCAGGTCCAGATACTGTTTTACTATGTGCAAACCCAGTCCGGTGCCGTCAATATTGGTTACATTCCGCGCCCGGAAAAATCTGGAAAAAAGATTCTTCTGGTCTTCTTCAGGAATGCCCATGCCGTTGTCGCGAACCCATACGGTCAATCCCTTTCCCCCGATTTCTGCTTCAAGTTTTACTACACCGTGTTCAGCATCGGAATATTTCATGGCGTTGCTCAGCAGGTTAATCATCACATTACGGAACAAATCAGGATCCAGGAGCATGTTCATTCCTTCCGGATAATTACGCTGCATCTGCTGCCCGGGCTTCATGTTCAACTGTGCATCCTCGAATAATTCATCCAGCAAAAGAGATACATCCGACTGAACCGGCTTATTCCGAATCAGCCCTTCTTCCAACTTACCCAGCGACAGAAAATCATTCAGAATCTGGTTCAGGTGGGCAATGTTCTTGCGGATTTTCTGCACATGATCCTGCACTTTCAGGATGTTTCCATGCTCATTATAGCGGCTGATCAGGTCGGCAGAACTGTTGATGGTGCTCAGGGGTGTGCGGAATTCATGAGAGGCCATGCT
>JAGWYC010000023.1 GCA_018969565.1 Bacteroidota bacterium
AATACACCTGAATTCGTGTTGATGTTTGTGCCCATTGAATCTTCATTTGCTCTTGCCGTTCAGGGTGATGTGGACCTCTTCACCTTTGCGTGGGATCTGCGCGTGGTGATTGTAAGCCCAAGTACCCTGCTGGCCACGCTCCGCACAGTAGCCAGCATTTGGAAACAGGAAAACCAAAACCGCAACGCCCTGGAAATTGCAAAGAAAGCAGGCGATTTATACGACAAGTTTGCCGGCTTTGCTGATGATTTAATCAAAGTGGGCAGACAGATGGACCAGGCCAAAGACACCTATTCTGATGCCATGAAAAAACTGATTGAAGGCAACGGCAACCTGGTTCGCAAAGTGGAAGAATTGAAGAAGATGGGGGCCAAAGCCAGCAAAAACATCAACCCGGACCTTCTGGGGCGAGCCTTGGATAAAGAGTAAAACTGCTTCCGGTTAATACAATCCCAGGCGCTTTTTGAGGCGCTCAACGGTATTGTTCATCCCTGAAATTTTATCGTCTGTGAATCGTCCCAGCGAAGCCACAGGAATGGCCATGCGCGGGTTTTTTCTGAATGCTTCAGCGTGCTGCCGGATAAACATCCAATAAAGCGCATCCCACTCCTCACACCAGGCGGCTTTAGTAAAATGGCCCATTTTGCGCAGGTATGCAGAACCCGACACATACGGTTTGGTGACCATGCCCCCGAAATCTGCATACTGGCTCATACCATATACGTTGGGCACCATGACCCAGTCGTAGGCGTCAATAAACAATTCCATAAACCATCGGTAAACTGCATCGGGATTAATGCCCAGCAGTAACATCAGGTTCCCGTGAATCATCAGGCGCTCAATATGGTGGCTGTATCCGGTTTTCAGCAAACGTTTAACCGATTCATCAAAAGGAAATATGCCTGTATTTCCGCTGTATAGCGCTTCGGGAACAGCGGCTTCCAGATTCAGGGCATTGGTGGTGCGCATGGACGTTCCTTTGTGGTGATACACAGCGCGCACAAATTCCCTCCAACCCAGAACCTGCCGCACAAAACCTTCGAGCGAGGCAATAGGTACATCAAACTGTGCCGCCGCTTCCAGGGCGCGTTCCAGAACCAGGTCCGGCGTAAGCAAACCCACATTCAGCATAGGGCTAAGTACAGAATGAAACATAAATGACTCACCGGGAACCATGGCGTCCTGATAAATACCGAAGCGATTAAAACGCTGCTCCAGAAACACCTCGAGCCATGCCTCGGCGGCCTGATGTGTCACCGGATATTCCCAGGTATCAAGGCTCCCGGGATTAGCCGGAAACTGCTTCTCCGTATCCTGTATGGCCTTTTGTATCAAAGTATCCGCCGGTATTTCCGGTAGCCTTGGTATGACTATGCCGGGCGGTGTTTTTTGCCGGTTTTCTGTGTCGAAGGTCCAGGCTCCACCCAGCGGCTTGCCATGTGCATCTAACATAATCCCCAGAGATTTCCGAAAATGGATATACCAGGACGTCTGATGCACTTTATTGCTGCCAAGCCAGTCGCTTCCCTGTGCGCGGTTGATTAAAAAACCGGGGTTTTCATACCAAACCAGACGAAGGTCCCGGCGCGCCGCTTCCCTGTTCAGCCTGCGCTTCAACAGATAATCATCGGGTTCACAAACATGAACTTCGCTAAACCCTTGCTGTTGCATATGGCGCATCAGCACGCCCGTTTCCGCAGACTCTTCTGCATGGGTGATTCGTTGCACCTTGAACCCACGTTGCCCCAATTGCATGGCCATGGCATCCATACTTGCTTTATGGAAGGCAATTTTCTTTTTGTGAAAACTGTATTGGCGGAAGAAAAGTACATCTTCCACCATCCATACCGGTCGCCCTTGCTGCAATGCCGGGTTGGCCGCATAAAGCTGATGAGGATAAATCAGGGTAACTGCACTCACAAACTTGTATTTTCAGGGTTTCTTCCTGTTTGCCGGCTGGCTTTTGCGGCAGTGCGGCAGCGGTCGCTGCAATACAACACCGAAGCCCAGTCGCGCTCCCATTTCTTACGCCAACTGAAGGGTCTTTGGCATTCAGGGCATATCTTCTGAGGCAAGTCTGCCTTGCGCTGCATACGCATACACATACAACAAGGGGATATCCCGCCTTGTTCAGGGTTTCTTTCGGGCAATAGTCAATCCATCGCGAAGCGGAAGCATGAACACCTCCATTTTTTGCTGTGCAGCAAGGAGTTTATTGAATTGATCTATAGCCGCCGTATCAGCATCTCCGGCAGCGGTTCCTGCGTCAAGTACCTTGCCGCTCCACAGTGTGTTGTCGGCTATAAGCAGGCTGTTTGGAGGTAGCATAGGCAGCAGTACTTCCAGGTACTGGGCGTATCGCTTCTTATCAGCATCAAGGTAAACCAGCTCCGGTTGAAGCTGAGGATGTTCTTTCAGCCAGGCCAGAGCGTCGATAAAAACCATTTCTATGCAATTGGCATAAGGGCTGGCCCCTATGTTCTCGCTTATGGACCGTTCCAGTTCGACATCTTCTTCCAGCGTAATTACCTTTCCGCCCGGAGCCAGACCTTCAGCCAGACACATGGCTGAATATCCGGTAAAAGTGCCAATATCCAGAACCAGCGAAGGTTTCAACAGACTACACAGGAAGGAAAGCAAACGACCTTGAATATGTCCGCTGAGCATGCGCGGGTTGATGTGTTTCAGGTGCGTTTTTCTATTGCAATTGCGCAGCCATTCCGGCTCGGCAGAACTATGCCTTCCGCAGTAATCCAGCAACGCTTCCTCTTGTAGGTTCATGGTGTTTCAAAAATACCCCCGAGTTTGCGCTTTCTTGATTCCGGTTGGTGATAAGCTATTCATGTTGATGTAAGGATTACATTCTTTTTTTAGTAACGAATAATTTTATATTCGCGGAAATTCAGAATCTACTATGTACTGGACACTTGAGCTTGTAAGTTGGCTGGACGACGCCCCATGGCCTGCTACCAAGGACGAACTTATTGACTACGCCATCCGTTCTGGTGCGCCTCTTGAAGTAATTGAAAATCTTCAGGAGCTGGAAGATGACGGCGAGCCTTACGAAAGCATTGAAGAAATCTGGAGTGATTATCCTACCAATGATGATTACTTCTTCAATGAAGACGAATTGTAAGCGTTTCAGTCAGTTTTGTGCGCCTTAATTCAGCCCATGTTCAATAGGGTTGCGCATTCTTATTGAGTTTATTGATTTTACTCAGTTCGCGCAGGATAGCATCCTGTAAGCGTGCGGTATTTTGTTTACGTGTGGCTGAAATAAACACCACCGGATGATGTTCCTTGGCCATCCAACTTTTCTCAAAATCCTCCAGGCTCATGGTTTCGGTGCCAAAATCGTCCTTGGGTGCTACGTAAGCATCTATTTTGTTGAACACCAGCAGTACAGGTTTTTTTCCGGCGCCGATATCATTCAGCGTCTCCTTCACTACATCCATCTGGGCTTCAAAGTGCGGATTTCCGGCATCTACAACATGCAGCAGCAAATCAGCTTCCAGAACCTCCGACAGGGTACTTTTAAAACTCTCAATCAATTCATGGGGCAATTTTCTGATGAATCCCACCGTGTCGCTGATCAGGCATTCTTCTATCTTGCCTTCCGCAGTTTGCGGGGACCATTTCCTGACTGTGGTATCCAAAGTAGCAAAGAGTTTGTTTTCCGCCAGAATATCCGCCTTGGTGAGCAGATTCATGATGGTGCTCTTGCCCACATTTGTGTATCCTACAAGCGCTATTCTGGGTTTGGCTGTGCGACCTTTTCGCTGAACGGCAGACTGCCCTTCTATATTTTTTAGTCGCTCTTTGAGGATATTGATCTGATTGCGCAGCGCCCTTCTGTCCGTTTCGATTTCCTGTTCTCCAGGACCCCTCATGCCTATTCCCCCTTTTTGCTTGCTCAGGTGGGTCCACATGCGGGTAAGACGAGGAAGCAAATAGTGGTTTTGCGCCAGAGCAACCTGCCATTTGGCCTGGGCTGTTTGGGCATTTTGTGCAAAAATGTGCAAAATCAGACTGCTGCGATCGAGAATTTTCACCTCCTTGAACTCAGACTCCAGGTTGCGAATCTGTGCAGGGCTCAATTCGTCGTCAAACACCAGCATATCTGCCTTGTGCAGCGCTACAAAATCTCTGATTTCTTCCAGTTTGCCGCTGCCGATATAGGTTTTAGAGGAAGGCCTGTCCAGTTTCTGAATAAAGCGACCTATCGTGAGTGCCCCGGCAGTTTGCACCAGCAATTCCAGTTCATCCAGGTATTCGGTGGCGCTGTATTCCTGGCCGGGTTGCTTCAAGGCTACCGCCACCAGTACGGCCTTTTCCGGCTCGTGATCCCTGACAAACTGTATTTTATTTCTGGGCATGGGTCCTGCAAAGTTAGTAGCTGTGCAGCCCTATCTTTGTTCTGTCTGTAGATATGCGCGGTTTGCCCATGAAGCGGTTATTGGTCGTGTTGTGTTTTATATACGCAGAAACTTTGCCGGGGCAAACGCTCACCTTCAGCAATGTTCCAAGAATCAACCAGCGCAGCGGATACAACAGGGTAATCGGAGAACATGCCGATGGTTTATACCTGCTTCGTTTACGCAATGTCGAGGGTCGCGGGGTGGTGTCTTTGGAACATTATTCTCATAGCCTGAGCTTCCAACAGGAAAAAACATACCGGTTGGGCCCGGAAAGGCTGGTTAAGGCGCATCTGCTGGAACATGATTGCTTGCTGTTTACCGGCGTTCACGACCGCAATCGCGGGGTATTTACCCTGAACTGCAAGAAACTGAACAACAAACTGGAAGAAGTGCTTCAGAAAAACAGGTTGCTGGAGTTTGACCGTTTCGACTTTTATAAAGATCAGGTGCTGGGAACCGCTGACCGTTCCGGAAAAAACCTGCTTTTTTATGCCGACAGCCGTGATGGTCATGGCAGGCAGGTTTTGGATATTGCTTTGCTCGATACTTCATTTAAACCTTTATTTCGCGAACAGAAAACCCTTGATATTCAAGCAGATGCATTTCGGGTTCTCGACCTGGAAACAGATATTCCCGGAAATGTTTATGTACTGGCTTCTGAACAACAGAAGGACAGGAGGAAGTCTGACCCGGCATCGCTTCGGGTTGTGCTTTATTGCTTCCAGAGAAGCACGCTAAACTGGGTACGGCACGACCTGAGTAAAGGTTTGTTTTTTTTGAACAGCGCCCGTCTGTGTTATAACGACAGCCTGCGCGGTATGGTGGTTGCCGGATTTTACAGTGATGCGGGCACCGAGGGTGCTGCCGGAGTTTATATGGCCTCTTTGCTGCCGGAGAACGCGACGGAAATCAGTAGCAGTCAGACTGCCTTCAGCAATGAATTTATGGCGGGAATTATCGGCGCAAATCAGGCGGATGCACAAGGCAACCTGAACAATTTTCGCATACGCCGTATGATGCCACGAAGTGATGGTGGTCTTGCATTGGCTGCGGAGCGCTATTATGTTACCCAGCGGGTAGAGACCACTTATATCAGCGGCATTTCCCAAACCAGCACCACCAATTACTACCACCATGACGAAGTGATTGTACTCAGCCTGGATGCCCATGGAAACCTGGAATGGCAGGAAGTGGTGAGAAAGAGACAAAGCGCGCTGCTTTCGGCTTCTCAATTTTCCGGAGTGGGCATTTGCGTGACTGCTGAGGGCATCATGCTGGTGTATAATGAACCGGGAAGCGGCAACGTACAACAAGTACGCTTTCACAAGGATGGTAGCCGTGAACAGCAGATATTGCTGCGCAGCGAAACCTCGTTTACTGCTTTGATTCCTTCAGAAGGTGCACAAACCGGATACAACAGAATGGTGCTGCCTTGCCTGCGCAACCGACAGATCTCATTACTTAAGTTGACTTATTAACCCATAGCCACCAAATTTGTCGCCATGCTGCGCCTGCTTCAAAATATTAAACCCAGCAGCGCCCTTTGGGTGCTTTTATTGGGTTTTTTGCTGCGCACTCCGTTTGTTTATCTCAGTCCGCCCACGCCGCATACATTCGATAGTCCTTTTTTTCCTGATTTCTTTCGCTGGATTGCCCATAATCCACTTTGGAACAACCTGGGAGCAACCGCTCTGGTGTGCATTGCAGCACTGCTGCTGAACCGCGTTTGCATAAACCAGGATGTTATTTATACCCACAGCTATCTGCCTGCCTGGTTTTATGTATTGACCAGCAGCATGATTCCCGAACAATTACATCTGCATCCATTGCTGTTTGCCAATGTGTTCATTCTTATTGGTTTTAACTTTTTGTTTTCCCTGTTTTTGTATGAAGGGCCCTCGGTGTTGATTTACCTTACGGCCATGAGCTTTGGGGCGGCTGCCATGTTCCGGCTTCAGTTGCTTGCGCTGCTGTTGTTCTTATTGGGTGCCATCATCCTCATGAAACGCATTACCCTGAAAGACGTGCTTGCCACGCTCCTGGGAACCTTGATGCCGGTGTATCTGTTATTGAGCGTTTGGTACTTGTTCGGTAGTACACAGGAAAACAGCTTGCGTTTCTTCCCCACCCGGATAACAACCGCTTCCGGTCATATTGCAGGCCTCTGGCCATATCTGCTTTGCCTCCTGCTTGTGTTTCTTTCGTTTTTTAAAGTATTTGCAAACTTCTTTAAGAATAATATCCGCACCCGCCGCATTAATCAGGTGTTGATTTTCTTCTTTGCCTATTGCCTGATTTTTATTCTGTTCGGAGGAACCGGCCGCCTGAACACTGATATAAGCCTCTTGTTCATCCCTACAGCGGTTTTCATTGCTTACCTTTTAGTAGGAAGCAAGCACATCCGCATAAAATCGCTGACCAACCTCCTGCTGATCTTAAGCGCTATAGGCTCTTTATACGGGGCCATGCTGATTTCCTTTTTTGAATGAAGCCTATAGCCGCCTGGTGCCCGGAATACGTGTTAAATCTTCCGGAAAAGCACCCTTTTCCCATGATCAAATACCAGATGCTGCATACGCAACTAATGGATGATGGTATTCTGAATGCGTCTTCATTCTTCAGACTCGATCCAGTCGAAATCAGACATTTAACAAGGGTTCATCAGGAGTCCTATGTGCGAAAATGGATTCAAATGGAACTTCCGGATATAGCGGTGCGCAAAACAGGTTTTCCCCAGAATGCAGAAACCATTGCACGCGAGTTGCTGATTACCGGTGGAACGGTGCGGGCTCTGGAATGTGCCGTACATCATGGCGTAGCATTCAATCTGGCCGGTGGAACTCATCATGCATATCCCGATTTTGGCGCAGCTTATTGTTTGTTGAATGATGTGGCTGTTGCCGCCGCCTATGCCCTGAATGAACTTCATTTGAAATCGGTGTTGATTTTTGATCTGGATGTACATCAGGGCGACGGCACCGCTATGCACTTTAAGCATAACCCACGCGTGTTCACCTGTAGTGTTCACAGTGCGGATATATGGCCGCGGGTTAAAACCAAATCTGATCTTGATGTTGGGCTTCCGGCCGGTACCGGGGGTACTGATTACCTGGAACAAGCTGAACAGGCCTTAAAGACGTCGCTGACGGCTTCCAGACCCGAAGTGCTTTTCTACATTGCCGGCGCGGATGTTCTGGAAACGGACCGCCTGGGCAATCTGGCGCTGACGGAAGAAGATTGCCAACTGCGCGATCGAATGGTTTTTGATGTTTGTGGTTCGGCAGGAATTCCCTTAGTGGTGACCATGGGTGGTGGATATGCTAAGCAGGTGCAACAGGTCGTAAACGTACACAAAAACACGTTCCGCGAAGGACTTCGACTGTATCGTGAATAACCCGGATTTAACGATCTATCCCGAAGCGAAGTGAAATGAGGTTTGAGTATAATCCCGTTCCGCTTTGTCCGAAACCACTGATGGCATAATCAAGGGTAAAAGAGCCAAAACGGATTCCCGCGCCTGCAGATACCTGGGTTCTCCATACTTCCTTGTTATTCCTGATGATTTCCCTTTGCAGGTTATATACGCCACAGCGCAGGAACAACACGTTTTTCTCATCGTCTTCCTGCAGTAAATAACCCCATTCGGCACCCAAATGCGGGTCAATACTGATTACGTTACTCCGAATTAAGGTGTTGCGCTTTCCGTCGGTGGTCAGATCCATGTTGAACTCCGTATTGAGCAGCCACTTATCCTTCCGAATACTCTTTGCGGCACCGAAAATGAGCCTTGGAAGACCTATTTCGGTGCTCTTTTCGGGGATGGTGTTTCCCGTGAGAGCCAACACATCTTTCTGTTTATCGGTAAAGGAAAACTCCCAGGCGTTAAAACTGCTGCTGATATCCCGGGCAACCACAGCAAAACTCCATCCGGTTTTAGGCATAACCGCGCGAAAAGCTGCATCAAAACCGAAGCCCCAGGCACGGGCAAACGGCCCAACTTTGCGGTGTATTATTTTTATACCGCTTCCCACACTGTACTGGGTTTTGCTGTAACGGATTTTCAACTTCTTGCCATAGTTGGCAAAAAAGCCGTAATCAGCGGCTGAGAAGGTGCTGATCCTATCGTAGTTCACCTGTCCGTTCTGAATCAGGTCCAGGGTATTGAGTATTCCATCCACACCGAAACGCAGGACACCAAAGCCAAAACCGTCATTCTGTGCGCCTTTAGCAGCAAATGATAAATAATCATAGTTGGCCAGCCCCTGGTAATAGGAAGCGTGCATAAAACTTCCCTGAATCTGGTTGTCGAGGGCGCTTAATCCGGCAGGGTTCCAATAACCGGCGCTTGCGTCATGAGTACTTGCCACTACGGCCCTGCCCATAGCAAAGGCCCTGGCCCCCACGCCCATGTGCAGAAACTCGTTCACGTATTTACGCACTTGTTGCCCACGGAGGGGGACAAAACACGTAATCAGGCCAATACAAACAACAACGCGTTTCACAAGAATTTCAGGTTTTCAAAAATACACGCTTCTGCGGCCGGAATAAGGCTGTTCATTGCATTTCTGGCTTCGGCATTCCATTCACCGCTTACACCGGCACGCATGTAAATACGCATCAGGCTGTAAGTGAACGCGTCATCGTCGGTATAATGATACAGATATTTTAACTCCACGAAGCGCTTCCAACGTTCATGAAACAATGGATCGCGTGCCTGAATACTCGCATGAAGAAACTGATCCAAGGCGCGTGTTTCGGTGCTTTCCAGGCTTTGATAAAAGCGGTCCAGCAAGTCGGGGTATTGCTTCATCAGCACACGATCCAGCATGAGTTCCAATACCAGGTGGGATGCCAGCCAGACACGTGGTATATGCTTGCCCAGATGATGTTCTTTAAACAACATACGGAGTTCCGCTTCTCCCTGCTCAAAAAAATCTGAACGGTGAAATTGCAGATCGCGTTCCAGATGCCGGCAACTTCCGAGAAACAGTTCATGGGCTTCACCATTGAGGTGTTCCTGTTGAACCAATTCAAGGCGAAAACGCTTCCCGGGCAGGAAGTTTCTGATCAGATCAGGCAATACCAATCCCGCATTGTAATGAAACCTGGCCTCTTGGTGGTCTGTAAAGAAATGTGCGAAAAAATTCAATCTTGCAAAAATACGGGCTTCCAAATGGGCTAACACTCATTCAGCTACAATGCCGAACCATTACCGCGCATATTTGTTTGCTTTGGAAGATGATAACAGAAACGAATAAAGCCGTGTTTGTGCTTGTATTCTTATGGCTGTTTCAGGCTTGCGGTACACCGAAAGAACATCAATCAAAGAACATGAATAAAGACACGTTTTCGGTTGTGAAAACAGAAGCGGAATGGCGCGAACAACTGGGCGAAGAAGCGTTCAGGGTGCTTCGGGAAAAAGGCACCGAGCGCCCGTTCAGCAGCCCCTTTGAGCATTTGTGGGATAGCGGAACTTATGTGTGTAAGGGCTGCGGGAAAGAACTGTTTTACAGCAACACCAAGTTTGATGCAGGATGCGGCTGGCCGAGTTTTTACGCGGCCATCAGCAAAGACCGGATTAAAGAAATTCCCGACTACAGCCACGGTATGATAAGGACCGAGGTTGTATGCGCGGCCTGCGGTGGGCATTTAGGTCATGTGTTCCCCGATGCTTACGAGCAGCCCGGCGGTATGCGATATTGCATCAATGGGGTTAGCCTGGGATTTGTGAAAAAGCCCTAAAAAAGGAATGTCCCGCAGGGGGGGCGGGACAATTCCTAATCAGGGGGTATGTTTGCCTCTTTGCCTTCGCGGCGCAGACACCGTTTCAGGGCTAAAACACAGGACACAACATAAAAAGACCTGCATTTGTACCAAAAAGGCAAAGTGGCTCGCAAGTGAATAAGCTTGCTTGCTGATTCAAAGATGTAATTTAATGCTGTTCAGACACCCGCAGGTTTCATAAAATGCAGGGTATAATTCATCAACATACAATATCAGCGCATGCCCATGAATTGCAGGAAGGTTTCACGCATATCTCTGGAAAGGGGAATCTCGTCCGTATTGTCCATCACAACGCTCCCACCATCAGCTTTAATGTATTCAACAATTCGATCCACGTTTACTACGTAAGAGCGATGCGGTCTGAAGAAACGGTTAGCCTTATTAAGGGTGTGCTCGAATTCTTTAATCTTACGGCTAACCAGAATATTCTTACCATTATTCATGATGAAGTGGGTATAGCTTCCATCTGCCTTCAGATATATGATGTCGCTGAGGGTCACAAACAGCACGCCTCCTGAGGTAGGTAAGGGAATTTTTTTAACGCCTTCAACCATCAGTTCCTTGAGTTCAGCCACATCATTTGCGGAAAGACCCGGTTCCTTCAGGTTTTTACGCACTTTTTCTATAGCTGCTTCCAGTTGGTCTAACTGTAGCGGTTTGAGCAGATAATCCACCGCTGACACCTGAAAAGCATTCAGGGCATACTGCGTATAGGCCGTAGTAAATATCACCTGGTATTGCGAGGGGTCGGTGTTGTCGAACAGTGATAATCCAGATTGACCGGGCAGTTCTACGTCTAAAAAAACAAGATCGGGCTTTTTGTCGTGGATGATGCCGGCGGCTTGCTGCACATCATTGGCAATACCCACAACCTGAACATCAGGAAAATGTTCGCTGAGCAGCGTGTTCAGAACATTTTGAGCCCTTGGCTCGTCTTCTACAATAAGTGCTTGAATAGGTGTTATCATATCGAATCGGGGTTAATGGTTTACTACAGTTCATCCAATTCAACCGGAACTGCCAGCACTACGGTTGTTCCGATTGATTCCCCCATTTCATTCAATTTGTCCGTGTACTGCACCGATATGGCCGTGTCACGGTCGGCATTCAACAACTCCAGTCTGCGTTTGGTTGCGCTGGTTGCAAACGACTTGTGGGTTCTGTAACTTTCTATTTGCCCACTTCGTTCACGACCAATACCGTTGTCGTTCACCGTGCAAAATAGCACTTTTTTTTCTTCTTCAAGCCTAAAACCAATATCAAGTTGTTTTTCCCCTTTTTTGTGCAGCAATCCATGTTTCAAAGCATTTTCTACATAGGGCTGTATGAGCATGGATGGAACATATATATGATGTGGTTTTAACAGATCATCAATACGCATATCTATCTTCAGCTCCTCGCCAAACCTCAATGCTTCCAGGTCCAGATAAACCCTAAGGCACTTTATTTCATCAGAAAGACGCACATTTTCTTCTTCACTCATATCCAGCGTCATGCGCATCAAATCGCTGAATTTACCCAGATAGCGCATGGCCTGGGTTTTTTCATTCATCAAAATAAATTCCTGTATGCAATTCAGGGCGTTGAACATAAAATGAGGGTTCATCTGTACCTTGAGGGCCTGTAATTGTGAGCGTTGCAACTCCTTCTCTACCCTGAATCGCTCTATATCGGTCTGGTGCTTTTTATGCCGCTTTCCAAGGTTGTAACGCACATACAGCGCCGAGCCAATGGAAATCATAAAGAACAACACGATATAAACAGCATCCCTTTGCCAGAACTGCTCAGGAGAAAACAACAGTGTATGTCGTCCCGTTTTATTCTGAAGGGTGTCGAGTATAAATATTAAACCATCAATCGTGTGATTGTTAATATACATATTTCCATCATCAAATAAAGGCGATAATTCTTAATATAACCTGTTGAAAATCAAAATATTACATGGTTTTTTACCGTAGTGTTTCACTTTGTGTGGTTTGTGATTATTTATAACCAAAATTATTCCATTAAGCCTTTCAAGCGCATATAAAATTAGTCTATCGAAGGATCACTTAACGGAACGACTTCATCGGCATGTTCAACCATTCCAGAGCGCTGCGGTGCAGCATATCCGCCTTCGTTTCGGCATCAATATCTAAACCATGGATTAAAGCACCCGGTATGTCTTCTCCTAGAGGAAAGGGATAATCTGTACCCAGACAAATGCGTTTGGGGCCCATCAACTCCATGATATATTCGAGCATACGTGGCTCGTGCACCAAACTATCCAGCCAGAATTTACCCAGATAATGCCTTGGGTTGTGGGGATTGTCCACAGCAACCAAGTCAGGACGTGCGCGCCAGCCATGCTCAATTCTCCCGATGGTTCCGGGAAATGACCCTCCACCATGGGCGAAGGCTACCCTGAGGTTAGGGAGCCGTTCGAGCACTCCGCCAAAAATCATGGAACAAATTGCAAGGCTTGTTTCTGCGGGCATACCGACCAACCAAGGCAACCAGTAATTTGGCATCTTTGCCTTGGCCATCCACCACCAGGGGTGTACAAACAAGCTCATATCCAAGTCCTGCATGGCCTCGAAAATGGGAAACAACTCCGGCTGATTCAGATTCCAGTTGTTAATGTGGCTGCCTATCTGAATACCGCGTAAACCCAACGACTTGCACCGTTCAAGCTCCTGAATAGCCAGAGCAGTATGCTGCATGGGCAAGGTTCCCAAACCCACAAAACGGCGTGGATTTCTGGCCACAACTTCAGCAATGTGGTCGTTCAGGTATTTACTGATTTCCAAGGTATCCTTAGGTTCAGCCCAATAACTGAACATGACAGGTATCGTGCTGATTACCTGAACATCTACCGGATATGGAAAGGCATCACATTCATGAATGCGCACCTGGCCATCCCAGCAATTATGGTCTATTTCGCGAAAGAAAGCATCATCCACCATCATGCGGGCGCAACAGGGCTTGTGGTGCTGCAGCCAAACAAACTCTCCGTATCCAAACTGCTCACGCCAGCGCGGCAGGTGCTCCGGGATGATGTGGGTGTGGATGTCTATGGTAAAAATCCGCTGCTCCATAATCAGTGTTCCTGCCCCTTCTGACGTTCCTTATCAAGAAGCTCTCTGATTTTCTTTTCTTCCCAGTCGCGACTAAAAAATATTCTCGAACCGAAAACACCCCACCAGTGGCTGGCCACACCTATTCCCCAGCCCAGGGTAGTCCAATAGAACCAATATACCTCGGGGGTGTTGAGCAGATTCACAATTACCAGCACAATATTCACCAACAGGTATATGATAAAATGGGTATAGAAGCCCCTGATGGCCTGCACACGATTGCGCATGCGTTCTATTTCAGATTTGTTGAATTGTTCCATGGTTTAATCCTTCTCCACAAAGCGAGGATCGCTTTCCATCACATGGCCACATTGACTGCATGTGCGCAGGCTTTCCGAATTGTAATAGTGCTTAAAGTGCGGCAGAAAATCGTTTTCAATATTCTGAAGTTCAAAATACGCCTCGTGCAGCTTATTGTTACAATGCTCACAAAACCACAGCAAGCCATCTTTGAAGCCCTTGCCCGCGCGAACGCGTTCAACCACAATACCTACGCTTCCTTCGCTGCGCCCGGGTGAGTGTGGAATTCCGGCAGGCAACAAGAACATATCGCCCGCATTAAGGGGAACATCAACAGCCTTTCCATCCACCTGAATTTTTATATTGATGCTGCCTTCCAGTTGATAGAATAGCTCTTCGGTTTCGTTGTAATGATAGTCTTTTCGAGCATTAGGACCTCCAACAACCATCACGATATAATCTTTTCCCATGGGATAAAGATTTTTGTTGGCTACAGGGGGTTTCAGCAGGTGTCTGTTTTCCTCAATCCACTGCATCAGGTTAAACGGCGGGGTGATTTCCATATCGTCAGAAGCTTATTTGATGCGGTGAATTTACTCCAAAAATCACATTGCCACCCAGACCGATTGTTTCATTGTGTGTGTACATAAGCCCGGATTATGTCCTTTTTGATACTGGGCTCAAGGAGTTGTTGTCCCGGAGAATCTGGTTTCCAGCATTTCTAATAATGCATGAACCTCTTCGGGATTATTGGCCATAACCAGTTTGTTGCGCATTTCTTTGAAATCGGCAATACCCTTGAAATAGCTGGCATAATGACGTCGCATTTCAATAACACCCACTTTAGCGCCTTTCCAGGCCACGCTTTTTTCAAAATGGGTACGACAAGCTATTAAACGCTCAGAAAAATCGGGTGACGGCAAGAGCGTTCCTGTTTGAAGAAAGTGCTTCACTTCTCTGAAAATCCAGGGATAACCAATGGCAGCGCGACCAATCATCACTCCGTCCACGCCATATCGCTGCTTATAAACCGCAGCCTTTTGCGGAGTGTCAATATCGCCGTTGCCAAAAATGGGAATATGCATTCTAGGGTTGTTCTTCACCGCTGCAATCAGCGTCCAGTCGGCTTCCCCCTTATACAACTGTGCACGGGTTCTTCCGTGGATGCTCAGGGCCGCTATCCCTTCGTCTTGCAGGCGTTCAGCTACTTCGAGAATGTTCTTTGACTGCTCATCCCAACCTAAGCGTGTTTTTACGGTT
>JAGWYC010000322.1 GCA_018969565.1 Bacteroidota bacterium
ATACGCCTGAGCCATAAGTTAACGGGCAACCACCTTGGCATGCTGGGCAACCAGGAAACATGGCCGAGCGAAGAAGAAATCCAGGCTGCATTGAGCACCTTTGGCGACAGCCCGAGCGCGGAAGATGTAGCCATCCGCCTGTTGGATCAGGGGGAAGCCCGGGCGGCGTTATGCGTGCTGCTGGGGCGTGTGTGATGGAACATTGATTCCTACAGATGTGCCATCCCTACGCGTGCCCCGTAAGTGAGCTCTGCGAACGACAGGGGGGATTGATATTGTTTTATGTTCTTTAGGCTTCCCTATCTACCTGATCAACTGAATGGTGCCGTGGCCGCGTTCGTCGGGGCCGTCTTTACGCTTGCGGGTGAAGAGGTAAAAATACACGCCTTCAGGTAACTCTGCTCCGGTATTGTCCACGCGGCCATTCCAGCAGTCTTCCGGCGCGGTGCCGTGGAAAACACGCAAACCCCAACGATTGTAAATGTACAAATCCAGCTCATCACAGGAACTGCTGATTCCACCCAAACGATAGCAATCATTAACCTGATCACCATTGGGCGTAAACACATTGGGCACGTCCAGCTTGCCGGATGAATCGGTGAGGACAGGCACGGGAAATAAAGCTGTATCCGGACAGCGCCCCGACGAATTCGTCGTGCTGAGCTTCACAATCCAGTTACCCTTTTTGTAGGTGTGTTTTACATTGAACCCTGTGGCGGTGTCACCATCCCCAAAAAACCAAAACGGATTGGCCACATTCGATCCATTCACCTTAAACTCCACCGTTTGGCTGCAGGACTGGATATCGTATGTCGGTTCTACCCGGGAACCTTCTTCCAAAGTCAATACATAAACAGCACTGTCATTGATATTACAACTGAAACTGTCGAGCACCTTCAAAACGATTTTAAACGTACCACCCTTGTTGTATTGATGCACCGGATCTTTCTGCTTCGAGGTGTTGCCATCACCGAAGTCCCAAAGGAAGTACTTGGCGTTTCTGCTCTTGTTGGTAAACTGTATGCTCAGGGGTGCGCAACCGTTTTTAGGCCAGAAATCAAAATCTGCTTCCACCGCATAGGTGATTTTAAAGTCAATCTTGAAGCTGGCATTGCTGCAGCGATAGCTTAGATTCTTGGGAAACACCACTCCCGGCGTGGTGGGGAAATCATTCAAGCCCGGAGGTGTTGCGGGGCAACTGGCACACACACTCTGGTAAATAATCCCCGATTTATCAAAGCGGCTGGTACCGCCATCCACATGGTCTTCACTCTGGTTGCCTCCGAAGAAGGTGGCATATTGCAGCGCCTTGGCATCGCGACCCAGCACATACAGGTAAAAATCACTGCCATCCGTGGTAGATTGAAGGGCATTGCTGCTCACTTCCAGCCCATCGGTGGTGCTGGACGCATTTGGCGGGATATTACTTCCCCAGGCACTCACGTAGATGTTATAGCAGTTATCCACCATAAATGCCGAAGGACAAAGCTGCGCAATACGCGGCAGGCTGCCATAGGTGGTTACGAACTCCAGAGAATCCAGGTCGTGGTTAAAGCGGGCCACAAACTGCCCTGTCTGATTGTTTCCGTAGGTACCCGGGGTGCGTGCGATTACGCCCGTGGTCTGTCCCATGGCGTAGAGCCTGTCATCTACGTCAAAATCAACAAAATAAACCTGGTCATAGTCGGCGGTTCCGTAAAAACTGGTTTTCAGAAATTTGCCGTTTTGCGGATTCAACTGTGCAATCCAGCCATCCGCTGAACCACCTCCGAAGGTTCTCTGATAACCGGTGTCAACCATTTTCAGCGCCCTTCCCGTGGTACCTCCGGCCACCCAGAGGCTCCCCGAGCGATCCAGCTTCACGCTGTAGGCCGCTTCGCTGCCACTTGTTCCGTAAAAGGTACTCCAGCGCAACTTATTTAAGGTGCTGTCGAATGAGAAGATGTAGGCATCCAGCCCCCCGGCATGGGCCGTTTGAAAGGCCCCGGGCGTGGTGCGCGCATTACTGCTCTGGGTGCAGGTAGCCACAAAAACATGGTTTGAGTCATCCGTGATGATATCCCCACGGAAATCATCGGCGTAATTATGTCGCAGGGTTCCGGTTACCAATCCGTCGCGATTACTGCCACCCATGAACGTGCCGGCAAGCAGCGTATTCCCTGAGGCGTTCAGACGCATTACAAAAATGTCGAAAGCGCCATTGAAGGAAGTGTCATAGCCTTTTTTACCGGGGAAATTGTTGCTGGCTGTTGTTCCGAGAATCCACAGGTTATTGCTTTTATCCACGACCAGGCTGTGCGGATATTCGTCGTTCCAGCCGCCGATATACGTTGCATACAACAACTTCTTCCCGTCGCTGCTGTATTTGCTGAT
>JAGWYC010000323.1 GCA_018969565.1 Bacteroidota bacterium
CCAGAATGGGCCAGAGCAGGCGATGACCGTTGGCGCTTCCGGATTTATTTCCCTACAGGCTTTCCTGAGAAACAGGTTAAAGAGGGCATCGAGCGATCGGGACTCCGTATATTGGAGGACCGCGCTGATTATCAGTATTTTGAGGTCATCGGCAGCAGATCGGCGCTGGTGGAACTTTCCGCAAAAGACCTGATACACTGGCTCGAGCCCGTACCACCACCGGTGGAATTATTCAATTATCCCGGGCGGATAAACCACAGGGCCTTCACCCTGAACATGCCGAAACCTAAAGGCCGCGAATTACTAGGCCAAGGAATTGTGATTGGTGAATGGGACGGTGCGGGTGCAGGTTCCCATGTGGACTTCAACGACCGCATCATCCTGAAAGAACCCTATGTGGCCGGAGCCAATGCCAACCACGCCACACATGTGGCCGGCACGATGACCAGCGGGGGGATTATTGACCCATTCGCACAGGGTATGGCGCCAAAAGCCAGGGTATTCAGCTGGGATTTCAATGGCAACATTCCTGCGGAAATGGATACAGCCGCGCGGCGCGACAGCATTGTGATGACCAATAATTCTTACGGTTACGGCTCTGACCCCTGCGCTACCAGAGGCACCTATGACGGCATCAGCCGAGACCTGGACATTTTGGTAAATAAATACCCTTACCTGAGCCATCAGTTCAGTTCAGGCAATTCACGAAGCAGCAACTGCGCCACCGGTGGATACCGTACCATCAACAGCGGATTCCAGGCGGCGAAGAACAACATGACCGTGGGGGCCCTCACGGCTACCGATGGGAACAGCAGCTTCCACAGCTACGGCCCCATGCGCGACGGTCGCATGAAGCCCGAAATCTGCGCCCAGGGTGTGAATGTGTATTCTACGCTTCCCGGAAATACCTATCAGGGCGGCTGGAATGGCACTTCTATGTCTTGCCCCGGCGCAACCGGAACCATTGCCCTTCTGCACGAACGATTTAAACAAATCAACAGCAACCGCAAGCCGCTGGCCCATACCCTGCGCGCAATCATCTGCAATACCTGTGACGATATTGGAAATACCGGCCCTGATTACGCCTTCGGCTTCGGACGCATCAACGGAATTACCGCTGCGCTGACCATAGAAAACAATTGGTGGAAAACCGACAGCGTGGCCCATGCCAAGCTATGGACTGACACGGTTTATGTCCCCTCCGGCACGGCGCGTTTTCAGGTAACCCTGAGCTGGGATGACCTGCCTGCAGCCGTCAGCGCGTCCCCGGCTCTGGTTAATGACCTGGACCTTGAAGTCACCGATTCCCTGGGGAACGTGTTCCGGCCCTGGACCCTGGACCCTTCCTGCCATACCTGCCTGGCCGTGCGCAAACGCGACAGCCTGAACAACAATGAGCAGTTCTACGTTGACAATCCTGCTTCCGGGAAATGGGTGATTCGCGTGAAAGGGACCCGTGTCACTTCGGGGAAAGAGGCATTTACAGTCAGCAGACTGGCTTATAAGCCGACCATCCGAGTTACCTATCCCAACGGACTGGAATCATTCGTGCCTCCGGTGGCGGCAGCGTCACAGACCATCGCCTGGGATGCTTTTGGCGTAAGCGGAACCTTCAGCATTGACTACAGTGCGGACAGCGGAGTAAGTTGGAATTCCATCACCACCGGACTGGCCAACACCACGCGCTATTTCACCTGGAATAATGCGCCTGCCACGCTGAATACCCGAAAAGCGCTGGTGCGGGTGAAAACGGCCAGCCTGAGCGATATCAGCGACACCACCTTCCATATTTATTCCCTGGCTAATACCCCGCAGGCGGTTACCTGCAATAAGCAGATTCACCTCTATTGGAGAAGTACTCCGGGGGCTGCCGGTTACCGGGTGCTTCGGAGCAAGAATAGCTTCATGGAGCAGATTGCCTACACCACGGATACCTTCTACACCGTCACCGGACTGACCAATGGAACCGTCTATTGGTTCTCACTGCAAGCCGTAAGTACCAACGGAGCCGTTGGCCCGCGCACCCAGGGCGTTTCGTTCACCCCTTCCGCCAATCCCTTGCCCCCAAGCATCATTACGGAACCTTTATCCAAAACGGTTTGCGCCGGAAGTACCTTGAGTATCTTCAGCCGTGCCACAGGCACTGCCGCTTTCAGCAGACAGTGGCAATACAGCAGCGATTCCGGCAAAACCTGGATCAATCTTCCCGGAAAAAACGGCGATACGCTAAGCATCAGTAATTTCCCCTGGACCAACAAAAACTACCTGTACCGAAACCGCTACCAGAATGTATGCAGGAATTTTGTGTTTAGCAGCCCGGCCAAAATTGATGTGGATACGCCGGTACTCTTCAGTAATACCCTGA
>JAGWYC010000324.1 GCA_018969565.1 Bacteroidota bacterium
GATGGATGCCATTAAGCAAAAACGGATGTATGCCGTGATGAGCTTCCAGGGGAAACTGGCAGTATGGCTGAACAAATGGTTCCCCCGTCTGGCCGATATACTTACCTATCGAGCCATTGCCAAAGAACCGGATTCTCCGTTTAAATAAGCGTCTTTAGCTTAAGACTGTGCCTGAATCCAGGCGCGGGCCTCTTCCAAAGCGGCATCAAGTCCGGAAGCCAGCTTTCCGCCTGCGGTGGCGAAGAACTTCTGACCGCCTCCTCCACCCTGAATGTGCTTCGCCCAGCCGCGAACCAGCGCTGCCGCATCCCAACCTCGGTCTGCTACCAGGTCATCGCTGATGATCAAGGCGATTCCGGGTTTATCCTGAGCGGTGAACGCCAGCATGCCGACAAACGGCGCACGCTGATGCATCAGGTTGAAACACAGTTGCCGTGCCGCTTCTGCATTGGGTAATTCCGCTTTCTCTGCGAACCAGGTAATCGCTCCATGGCTTTGCAGTTTCACAATGAGTGCCTCTTGCAAGTCCTGAACCTGCTTCTGCTCCAGCGATTCGAGCTTTTTTCGCAGCGCCGCCTGTTCGTCCAGGTGTTTTTGCAAGGCCGCCACCGGATCTGCGGGTCTGCCCAGCAGTTCCAGCACCTGTTCCAGTTGTTCCTGCTGTTGTTCCAGATAGCGGAAGGCGCCATTGCTGCTTACCGCTTCAATGCGTCGCACACCGGCGGCTACTGAAGACTCAGAGGTGATGCGGAATAAGCCTATGGCCGCGGTATTGGGTACATGCGTACCGCCGCAGAGTTCTCTTGAAAAGTCGGCGCCGAAGGTGATTACGCGAACCGCTTCTCCATATTTTTCGCCAAACAGCGCTGTGGCGCCGCTTTCCATGGCCTCGGCCACGGGCACGTTGCGGCGTTCTTCCAAGGGCACAGCCTTGCTGATCTCGCGGTTCACAATACGTTCCACTTCCTTCAGCTCTTCAGCGCTGAGCTTGGCAAAATGCGAAAAGTCAAAGCGCAGGTAATCCGGATTCACCAAACTTCCTTTCTGCATGACGTGTTCGCCCAAAACGCGTTTCAGGGCGGCGTGCATCAGGTGGGTTGCAGAATGGTTGGCGGCGCTTGCATGACGTTTTTCCTTGTTAACCCTGGCCGTCAACACGGCTTCAGGATGAACGGGCAGCCTATCCAGCAAACAAATGTGCAACTGGTTTTCTTTAACCGTATCCAATACCTGAACTACAGAACCGTCTGCTGCGGTGAGGGTTCCCGTATCACCCACCTGTCCGCCGCTTTCTGCGTAAAATGGGCTACCGGTAAGTACCACCTGAATACTTTTTTTTCCTTTGCTGCTGATTTCCCGCCAGCGCGTGATGCGCACCTGCGCTTCCAGGAAATCATAGCCTATAAAATCTTCTTCTCCATCTTCAAACACATAGTTCCAGTCGCCGGTTTCGCGGGCTGCATCAGCGCGGGAACGGCTTTTCTGTTCCTGCAGTCGCAGGGAGAATCCATCCAGGTCCACGTGCATGTTGCGTTCCCGGGCAATCAACTGGGTAAGGTCGAGCGGGAAGCCGTAGGTATCATAGAGTTCAAAGGCGGTATCGCCGTCCACGGTTTCGTTGCCTGAAGCCATGTAGCGTTCCAGAATTTCCATTCCTCTGGACAAGGTTCGGTAGAAAGAAACTTCTTCCTCGCGAATCACACGGGCTACAAAGCTAGCCTGAGCCCTGAGCTCGGGGAAAAAGCTGCCGGTTTCATCGGCAAGCACCTGCACCAGTTCATGGAAGAAAGGCTGTTCCAGACCGAGGTAACTATAGCCATAACGCACAGCACGGCGCAGGATGCGGCGCAGCACATAACCCGCTCCGTTGTTGGAGGGCAACTGTCCGTCGGCGATACAGAAAGACACCGCGCGGATATGGTCGGCGATGACACGGAAGGCGATGTCGGCGGCTTCATCGGTACCGTTATATGCACGACCTGCGCGTTTGGCTGTGGCGGCAATGAGTCCGCTGAACACGTCGGTATCGTAATTGCTGCTTTTTCCTTGGAGGGCGCGGGTAAGGCGTTCGAAGCCCATCCCGGTATCCACGTGCTGTGCAGGAAGTTTTTCCAGGCTGCCATCGGCCTTGCGGTTGAACTCCATGAACACGAGGTTCCAGATTTCGATCACTTCCGGATGCCCGGTATTTACAAGGGTGCGGCCATCAACGGCAGCTCTTTCTTCGGCACTGCGCAGGTCCACATGGATTTCGGAACAGGGGCCGCAGGGGCCTGTATCACCCATCTCCCAGAAGTTATCCTTCTTATTGCCATTGATGATGCGCGCGGGGTCTATGAAATGCGCCCAGCGGTCATAGGCTTC
>JAGWYC010000325.1 GCA_018969565.1 Bacteroidota bacterium
GATTGACTGGTCACTTCTGGGCCTTTTTACCGCCGCTGCTACCGCCGGAATCTTTGGCGGCATAGCCCTTTCCAAAAGCATCTCAGGATCGAAACTGAAAACAGGATTCGGCTGGTTTGTGTTGGTTATGGGTTGCTATATCATTTTGAAAGAACTTCTGTTCCGATAAATCGAAAGTGTGACCTAAGTAACGGAAATAGTTAAATTACCACTCCAATTTTGCACCCTTGAATACCGAAATGCACATAGAACAAATCTATACCGGCTGCCTGGCGCAAGGCGCCTACTACATCACCTCCAATGGTGAAGCAGCCATCATTGATCCTTTGCGCGAAATCCAGCCTTACCTGAACCGTCTGGAACGCGATGGGGTGAAGTTGAAGTACATCTTCGAAACGCATTTTCATGCCGACTTCGTTTCCGGCCACCTGGACCTGAGTAAGGCTACCGGTGCACCCATCGTGTATGGACCCAATGCTGCTGCCGAGTTTGACTGCATCCACGCTGCCGACGGACAGTTATTTGAAGTGGGTAACGTAAAAATCAAGGTGCTGCACACGCCCGGTCACACCATGGAAAGCACGACCTACCTGCTCATAGACGAGCACGGCAAGGACCACTGCATCTTCTCCGGAGATACCCTGTTCATCGGCGATGTAGGTCGTCCCGACCTGGCGCAGAAATCCGCTTCCATGACCCAGGAACAACTGGCCGCCACCTTGTACCACAGCCTGCGGAACAAAATAATGCCCCTGGCCGACGATGTAATCGTTTATCCCGCGCATGGTGCCGGAAGCGCCTGTGGCAAAAACATGAGCAAAGAAACGGTGTCCACCATCGGTCAGCAAAAAGCAGAGAACTATGCCCTGCGTGCCAACATGACCGAGCAGGAATTTGTTCAGGAAGTTACCGACGGCCTATTGCCTCCGCCTGCTTATTTCGGCATGAACGTGGCTATGAATAAGAAAGGCTATACCAGCTTCAACGAAGTGCTGAACAAGGGCATGCGCGCGCTGGCTGTGGATGCTTTTGAAGCTGCTGCGGAAGAAACAGGTGCCCTGATTCTGGACACACGACCTGCCGCCGCATTCCACAAAGGGTTCATTCCCCAAAGCATCAATATCGGACTGAAAGGTGATTTCGCTCCCTGGGTAGGCGCCATGATTGGGGACGTAACCCAGCCCATCCTGCTGGTGACCGAACCCGGAACCGAAGAAGAAGCCGTTACCCGCTTGAGCCGCGTGGGCTTTGACCATGTGCTCGGACACCTGCAAGGCGGTTTTGATGCCTGGAAAGATGCAGGAAAAGAGGTGGACACCATTACCCGCATCAGCGCAGAAACCTTCGCTGCCCGGTTTGATAAAGAACAAAGCATGGTCATTGACGTGCGCAAGGAAGGCGAATACGCTGCCGAGCATGTGGAAGATGCCTACAGCAAGCCCCTGGCCTATATCAATGAATGGGTGCGCGATATTGACCCCAACCGTCATTTCTTCCTGCACTGCGCGGGCGGATACCGCAGCATGATTGCGGCTTCCATCCTGCAGGCCCGCGGCTACCGCAACTTCAGCGAGGTGGACGGAGGCTATAATGCCATCAGCAAGACCGAAGTTCCCAAAACGGATTTCATTTGCCAGAGCAAGGTGATGAAGGCCTGAACGAACAGCACTCCCCTGAAAGGCGGTCCATGAATAGGGTCCGCCTTTTTTATTTCCGGGAAATACGAGCCCCGGAATCCCTTATTTCAGCAGGGTAAGCACGCCGGATTTCTGATGTGGTTTTCCGAAGTCATCCACGGCATACAGCGCAAACACATAGACACCCTCGGGCGCGGGGATTCTTTTCACCTGGCCATTCCAGCCTGCAGCAGGGTCAGCAGATTCGAATATTTTTTCACCCCAACGGCTGTAAACGGCGAGGCGGTAGTTGCGAAAGGTACAACCCGCATGCACCGGCCCGAAGACATCATTCCGTCCTTCTCCGTTAGGTGTGAACGCATCAGGCATTTCGAGCAGGCAAGCACATCGCAACGGAACAGCAACCACGCTGTCTTCCAATACACCGCAGGTATAACTTACCTGCACATGGTAAACACCGGGTTGTTTTATTTCTCGGCGAGGAAGCAGTGATCCGTCGTTCCAACGGTAGGTAGCGCCCGGGATTTCTGCATTCAGTAAGGCCGGCCTGTTGTCGCAAACGCTGACCGTATCGGGAAGACTCAGTTGTGGCTCCGGATGGTGGGAAAGACGGAAAGTATCGCTGTTTTTGCAGCGCTGATCGCTTACCGTGACATGGTAGATTCCGGTATCGCTGATCTTGAGCCATCGCCCGGCTGAACCATTTTGCCAGCGGTAGCTGGTA
>JAGWYC010000326.1 GCA_018969565.1 Bacteroidota bacterium
AAGAGAAATTCTGTGCTTCTGAGCTGGCTACTACTTCTACCTGACCGTATAGTTTTGCTTCCTTGATGGCTCCGGATGCCCATACACCGGTATTCACGTAGGCAGCCTTAGTTTCCAGTAAATTATGGGGAATCATGAAGAACTGGGTGCTGGCACCTCCTTGCAGAAACAATACATCATAATCATCAGGCACATTCAGCAGAGACTTCACAATGGCTCTGGAATCATCCATTACCTGCTCAAACTCCTTACTGCGGTGTGATACTTCCAGAATGGAAAGTCCTGTTCCGGCAAAATTGCGAATGGCTTCAATGGCCTTGTCAAATGCGTCTTTAGCTAAAATAGACGGGCCTGCGGAGAAATTATGTACCTGAGTCATGGCTCGAAATGAAATACCGCGCAAGTTTAGAATGATATTTGTCCTTATCCAATACTTTTGAACAGGAACCCTATGAAGCTTTACACAATATACTTACAAGCAGCCTCATTGCTTTGGGTTTTCGCACCCGTTTTCGGCCAGTCAGATGAACCTGCCAGAACAGAGAAAGACCGTGGTTTTTTCCAATCGGACCGGATCATCAAGGGAGGAAATGTGGGCTTATGGCTCGGTACAACAACGTTTATACAGGCATCGCCATTTGTAGGTTATCGCTTTACAGATAAGTTTACAGCCGGAGTTGGCGGAGAATGTACCTATATCAGGCAGCGGACCACCGGAACTCCTGATGAATGGGCTATTTATGGTGGAAACTTATTCGCGCGTTATCAGGTACTGAACACTTTATTCCTGCAAGGGGAATACAATGCCATAAGCTTTCCTGACCAGAGCGGACGTTCATGGTATGAAAGTCCGCTTGTTGGCGGAGGTTATATGCCAGGAAAAGGTATGTACATTATGGGTATGTGGGCCCTTAATCGCAATTACCCGATACCTAGTCCCATGCTGCGCATGGGATTTGTTTTTTGAAGAAGTCAGATCTGATCTAAAATCTCCAGAGGCGCCACGCCTGCAGCGACATTCAGCAGCGTGCATGTTATTAATGCTACGCGTACATAAACTTCGCTGGCATTAGCTTCTCGGGAGTCAGATTCATCTGCATCTCTGAAATACATAGCGATAATAGCCCTGAAATAATAGGCCACGCTTACTGCTGACAAAACCAGAGCTAAAATAATCAGCCATGTATAAGCGGTAAATGCCGATGAAAACAGGAAATATTTACCTGCAAAGCCGGCAGTACCAGGGATGCCTGTCATGGATAATAAGCTGATGAGCAGGGCAAAAGCCTCTAAGGGATATTTTTTAGCAAGACCATTAAAGGCAGACACGTCTTCACTTCCCTGTTCTCTGCTCACCTTTTGAATCAGTGCAAAGGCCACCAGCGCTGATAAACCATATCCGCTCATGTACAGTAACAACGCCTTAGAAGAAGCAGGATTATGAGCCAGGATGGCAAGCAGCAGGTACCCGGCATGTGCCACAGAGGAATAAGCCAGCATACGCTTCAGCGAATTCTGACGTAATGCACTGAGGTTGCCGATCAGCATGGTTAATGCAGCCAGAACAGACAAGGATGACCCCCAAACATTATCGGCAATGCCAAATGAAATAGCATATAGTCTGAACATAGCCACGATTCCTGCTGTTTTTACTACGGTAGCCATAAAGGCCGTTACCCTCCCCGGACTACCGGTGTACACATCAGGTGCCCAAAAATGAAAAGGCGCCGCGGCAATCTTGAATAACAAACCAAACATGACCATGAGAATTCCGATTTTAGCCATGGGCGTAATACCAGTCAGCATGGCGGCTCCGGTGTATCGCAAGCCGATTTCATAGATATCAAAACTTCCCGTGGTTCCATATACCATCGCCACACCAAATAGTAAGATTCCGGTGGCAAATGAACCCATCAGATAGTATTTAAGCGCTGCTTCGTTACTTCTCAAATCTTCTTTTCGTGAGCCTGCCAATACGTAGAGCGGTATGGACATAATTTCAAGACCCAGAAACAACATGAAGAAACTGGTAAACGAGGTCATCAGCAAAGCGCCACACAGACTGAACAGCATGAGCGCAAAAACATCAGCTCCTTTGTCTTCTATGCGAGGAACAAAAAGCAATGATGCCAGAAAAGCCAGCATAATCAACAGGAAGTTGAATGCCAGCGAGAATTTATTGAACTGCAGCATGGAGATCCACTGCTGTTCCCAGGGCAATTCCCAACCGAAATACTCCAGTCCGTTCATTACCAAAGCCAACAACAATGTCAGCCAAACCAACGGCAGCATTTTGCGTTCGCTCTTGCCTAAGCCGGTGAAGAGCAGCAGTATGGCACCGGAGAAAATAAGTATC
>JAGWYC010000327.1 GCA_018969565.1 Bacteroidota bacterium
TGAAAACGCGCGTCGCGATACTTCCCATATCAGGAATCCAAAAACGGCTACTATCCTGGCCTTGTGCCTTCCGGGTGCCGGCCAGGTGTACAATCGAAAATACTGGAAATTACCACTGGTTTATGCTGCTATGGGCACTGCTGCCGGCTTTCTGATTTACAATCGTACCGAAGTGCGCCAAATCAACCGGGAACTCAGCTATCGCTTTAGTAATGGCGGCGCCAGCGACCCGAAATACATCGCTTACACCAGCACGAGCAGCCTGATTCAGTTGCGCAATCAATTCAAAAACTACCGAGATTTTTCCATCCTGGCCCTCACTGCCGCCTACGGCCTCCAGGTGATTGATGCCGTAGTCGATGCCCACCTCAGCGGCTTCGACATGAATCAACCTCTGAGCCTGAACCTTGGAATACAATCTTCAGGTATAGCCGGTATCGGAATTGGTATTTCAATTGGCCGTTAAGCTGCAATGATCATCCTGATTCATCCGGATAAAAACTACATTTGATCGCATGCCCGTATCGGTGCAGTTCAGCTTAAATCCTGAGGCCGCCATTCTGGAATCGGTTTTAGAAGAAGAAGCACGCAAACGTGCCGGTTTGCCCTTGGGCAGCGTGATGCTGCGCAAGAAAAGCCTGGATGCGCGGCAAAAAAAACGCATCAGTTACTTGATTCAGGCTGATGTGTATTCAGCCGATGAAACCCCATTTATACAAGAAGGTTTCAGGTCTAACAATGTGCTGAATGCCCCCGAGGTACACATTGTAGGTTTTGGTCCTGCGGGTATGTTCGCCGCCCTTCAACTGATTGAAAATGGCTATAAACCTGTTGTGCTCGAACGTGGCAAAGCCGTTCGTGAACGCCGCCGTGACCTGGCCGACATTTGCCGCAACGGGCCTGTTAATCCGGAAAGCAATTACTGTTTCGGAGAAGGCGGCGCAGGAACTTATTCCGACGGAAAACTCTATACCCGTTCCTCCAAGCGTGGCAATGTGGCCAAAGTGCTTCAAGCCTTTATTGACCATGGAGCATCACAAAATATCGCCTATGATGCCCATCCCCATATTGGTACCAATAAGTTACCCGATATTGTAAGCAGCATCCGCACACATATTGAATCCTGCGGAGGTGAAGTACATTTCAACAGCCGCGTAGATGGACTGGAGACGGATTCGGGTTCGGTGCGGGCAATTATGATGAACGGAGGTGTGCGCCTTCCGGTAAACAGGGTTTTGTTATGTACCGGACACTCTGCCCGCGATATTTTCCGCATGTTGCATAACTCCGGTGTTTATATCGAAGCTAAACCTTTCGCACTCGGGGTGCGCATTGAACATCCCCAAGCACTCATAGACCGCATTCAATATCATTGTGATGCTCGCGGTCCAAACCTTCCTCCATCGAGCTACAGCCTGGTGGAACAAGCCGCAGGAAGAGGCGTATTTTCCTTTTGCATGTGTCCGGGGGGAATCATTGCGCCGGCAGCTACCGCACCGGGAGAAATTGTGGTGAACGGCTGGAGTCCGAGCAAGCGTAATAACCCCTTCGCCAATTCTGGCTTTGTGGCTTCCGTAGATGAACCGGATTTCCGGCCTTTCGAGGCACATGGCCCTCTGCGTGCTATGGAATTCCAGGCCTGCTGGGAACAAAAAGCTTATAGCGCGAGTGGAAGCCTGAGCGCACCCGCCCAAAGATTGGAAGACTTCATTCAGGGAAAACACAGCGCAACCCTGCCCGATTGCTCGTATCTGCCGGGAATCATCAGTTCCGACCTTAGGGAAGCACTTCCCGCCCAGGTTTCCCATGCCATTCGCGAAGCCCTGATCCTCATCGGAACGAAAATGCCCGCATACAGGAGCAATGAAGCCGTGATGGTCGGCGTGGAATCCAGAACTTCCTCCCCGGTGCGCATTCCCAGAGATAAAGAAAGTCTGCAACATCCGAGGCTGCAAAACCTGTTTCCCTGCGGAGAAGGCGCCGGCTACGCCGGTGGCATTGTGAGCGCCGCACTGGACGGCATGAGGGTGGCCCAAATGTCCATCATTAATTTATAGTATAGATACAATGAATGCTGAAATTATAACGGTTGGCGATGAGTTACTGATTGGTCAGACGGTAGATACCAACAGCGCATGGCTGGGAACGGAACTGAACCGGGTGGGCATCTGGGTAAGCCGAAGAACAGCGGTCGGTGATAGGGCTGATGCCATCCGCGCCGCGCTGGATGAGGCGTTTTCTCGCGTTGATCTGGTAATCATGACCGGAGGACTTGGCCCCACCAAAGACGATATCACCAAAAAGACCCTCTGCGAGTACTTCGAATGTGG
>JAGWYC010000024.1 GCA_018969565.1 Bacteroidota bacterium
GCCATGGCTGAATCATAGGCGGGAAGGCTGTCCACCACCGCCTGGCGATTGATGTACCCCATTTTGGTCTGAGCTGCTGATTCAAGGGCTGCACCGGCAAAAAGGCCTGTAACCAGCAACAGGTTCATGATGTTCTTCATATAAGTGATTTAGTTGTGTTAACGATTTCCGGGTTTTACCTCTTCCTGAGGGGCAATGCCGAGGGCTTCGAGTACCTCGTCGCTTTTGTCGAAGCGCACATTGGTATAGAGCATAATCAGGTCGCTGCTCTTGTCGAAGATGAAGTCAAGTGCCTGATCTTTAGCCACTTTCTGAACAGCTTCAAAAACCTTGTCCTGGATGGGCTTGATCAGTTCTTCGCGCTTCTTGAACAGTTCACCCTGATAGCCGAATTTTTGTTCGCGGAAGGCATTGAGTTCCTGTTCCTTCTGCACAATGATGTTTTCGCGTTCCTTGCGTTGCTGCGGGGTGAGCAGCATTTCTTCCGCCTTGTATTCACGGAACATCAGGTCCAGACTCTGTTTTTTCTTGTCGGCTTCGGCCTGCCATTCCGCAGAGAGCTGGTCCAGTGTGCTTTGTGCCGAGCGGTAGGAGGGCATCTGGCTGAGGATATAGTCGGTATCTACAAAACCGAACTTCTGAGCCGAGGCGCTCAGCGCCGTGGCAGTAATGAACAAAACAGGCAGGATGAACTTCTTCATGCGCATAAAAATCAGGTTTCAAATGCCGTGCCAATCGGCTGCGGGCTGCAAACATAAGCAAATGGAATTTGCCTGTGGTAAAGGGAATGATAAGTGGCGTGTTTGTGTTTACCTCCGGCGCATTAAACTTCACTGCCGCAATGCAATTACCGGCGTGCTCACCTCGACACTCTGGTTCAGCGCTCTGTCCTTCAGCCGGCAGCGGTATTGCACACTGTCGGGTTTGAAACCGGAAGGCTGCGCGGGCACGGTGATTCGGATGCTGCCTTCAATCTGCTTGTCAATGCCGCTGGGTGTCATGCGCGGCAGGCGCTGGTTGAAGTTCAGGGTATCGTTGGTGAGGGGGTCTTTTACGGAAACAAACTTGCCATTCACCAGTTCAAAAAACTTCACATCAAAATTGTAGAAAAACGGGCTGCCGAATTGGAAAGGGCCTGCGCTGTCGCCGTCGTTCAGGCCCAGGTCGCCGTCGCCGTCGGTATAGTTGAAGTTCAGGAATAACAGAGAATCCCGGCCATCGGGGGTCAGCAGGCGGTCGTAGCTGCTGAAGCTCAGCCCGGGAACCTTGGGGAAACGCGCCTCTTCCGGCTTGCAGGCAAACAGGAGCGGCAACAGCCAAAGAAGCGTTTTAACTTTGAAGCGCATGCGGTTTTCTATTGCGGAGCTTTCCGGCCTCGACACCTACAAATTTAACGAAACTGCCCTCAGTCTGTTTCGCTATCAGCACGAAGCATGCGCCGCCTACCGTCAGTACTGCGATTATCTGGGCGTGGATGTCGGGTCTGTGCAGCACCCGGAATCCATTCCCTTCCTGCCCGTGGAGCTGTTCAAAACCCACGACATCCGCAGCGGAAATTATCAGCCTGAATACGTGTTCAGCAGCAGCAGCACCGGTGGCAGCGGCATGAGTCGCCACGCCGTGGAACGCCTTGATTGGTACCCCCAAGTCAGCAGGGCCTGCTTTGAGTGGTTTTTCGGTCCCGTGGACCAACATGTGTTTCTCTGCCTGCTGCCTTCCTACCTGGAGCGCAGCGGTTCTTCCCTCATCGCCATGCTGGAAGACTGGGTGAAGGAAACGGAAGACAATGGCTCCGGCTTCTTCCTATACAACCATGAGCAGTTGTTGGAACGCCTGCTGCAACTGACTTCCGAAGAAAAAAAAGTACAACTGTGGGGTGTGTCTTTTGCCCTGCTTGACTTTGCCGAGAAGTTTAAACTCAGCCCCGGACCGGGCAAGCTCACCGTTGTGGAAACCGGGGGGATGAAGGGCCGACGCGAAGAAATCACCCGCTCAGCGTTGCACCAAACGCTGGAAAAGGCCTTCAGCCTGCCGCATATTTCCAGTGAATATGGCATGACCGAACTCACTTCTCAGGCTTATGCCCGGCGCGAAGGACTGTTTTCCTGTACGCCCTGGATGAAGGTATTCGCCATGCAGACCGATGACCCTTTTGCACCCGCTCCGACTGGAAAAACAGGCCGCCTTTGCATGATAGACCTGGCCAATGCCCACAGTTGTGCCTTCCTGATGACTTCCGACCTGGGCCGTGTGCATGCGGATGGCCGTTTTGAAGTGCTGGGCCGCCTGGATCACAGCGACCTGCGGGGCTGCAACCTGATGCTGGCCTGAAGGTTCTTGACAAGGCTACATTCCTGCCTTACTTTTGCCCCGGATACCGGGGTGCTGCCATCGAGCGGCTGAGATGATACCCGCAAACCTGATCAGGGTAATGCCTGCGAAGGGAGTAAGGAACTTGCTGTACAGGCCTGCGCCTCCGGAATCTCTGTCAAACTAAAAAACATGATGAAGAGATTGCTGCTGTTCAGCTTGTTGATGTCATCCATCACCTTCGCCCACGCGCAATGGAGTGCCCGCGTATCAGATCATCAGGGGAAACCGGTTTCCGGAGCCCGCGTGCGCATTGAACCCGGTTACCTGGAAGTATTCACCGATGCCTCCGGTCGTTTTCAGGCCGCATTCCGTGGATGTAATGGATGCACGCTTGAAATCAGTAAGGAAGGCTATGAGACCCTCAACATGTCTTTAACGCCGGCGGTACCTGCCGATACGCAGTTTATTATGTTGCCCGAAGCCAGGCTGATTCAAAGCGTGGTGGTCACTGCCGTTCAGGCCAATTACCGCACACCCGGGGCATTCACCAATATGAGCAAGAAGGAATTGCAGGCTTTAAACCTGGGCCAGGATCTGCCCATGTTGCTGCAATGGCAGCCGGGCGTGGTGAGTACCAGCGACGCCGGAGCGGGCATAGGCTATACCGGAATCCGCGTGCGCGGCAGCGATGCTACCCGCATCAACGTGACCCTGAACGGCATTCCGTTGAACGATGCAGAAAGTCATGCGGTCTTCTGGGTGAATACCCCCGACCTGGTTTCCAGCCTGAGCAATGTGCAGTTGCAGCGCGGTGTGGGTGCCAGTACCAACGGTTCCGGTGCCTTCGGCGCTACCCTGAACCTGCAGACGGAATCCGGCAACAGCAGACCCTTTGCCGAACTGAATACAGGCTTGGGTTCTTTCAATACCCGCCGCGCCACCATCAAAGCCGGCACGGGGCTCATCAACAACCGCTGGGACGGAGAACTGCGCCTTTCCGAAATCAGCAGCAACGGCTATGTGGACCGCGCCTCCTCACAACTGGGCAGCTTCTATGCCGCCATGGGCTACCGAAACGGCAAACAGTCATTGCGCCTTATTCATTTCCGCGGCAATGAACGCACCTATCAGGCTTGGTGGGGTGTGCCTCAGGCGCTGATTGACGGCGACAGAAATGCACTCATCACCCATTACTACAATAACCTTGGTGTATTGTATAAAACTGCGGAAGATTCCGTGAACTTGTTCCGCAGCGACCGTCGCTACAATTACTACCGATACCGCGGGGAAGTGGACCGCTACGGACAAAGTCATACCCAGGCGATGTTCAATACCCGCCTGAGCCGTGGCATGCTGAGCCTGACCTACCACCATACCCTCGGCGCCGGCTACTTTGAACAGTTTCGCAGCAATGATGCTTATACCTCCTACGGATTGAATGCTCCGGTATTTGGCACAGATACCATCACACGCAGCAACCTGATTCGCCGTCGCTGGCTGGACAATAATTTCAACGGACTGAGTGCGGTGTACCGTCAGCAGGTAGGTTCCTGGAACCTGGAGGCCGGTGCTGCCGGCTTCTTATACGATGGAGCGCATTTTGGAAGGGTCATCTGGGCGGAAAAAGGCGGTTTCCCGCAGGATGATTACGAATACTACCACGCCCATAGCCGTAAGCAGGATGCCAATATGTTTGTGCGCAATACGCTGGAATGGAAACGCTTTACCCTTTATTCCGATCTGCAATACCGGGTGGTGGAACACCGCAGCAGCGGCAGGGACAACGACCTGCGCGATGTAGGCTTTTCCTTCAGTCATGGCTTTTTCAATCCCAAGGCCGGCTTCACCTATCGCTTCCGCAACGCGGCACAGGCTTATGCCTCGCTGAACATCGGCCACCGCGAGCCCAACCGCAGCGACTTCACCGACCGCAAGCCGGGAACACCCCTGCCGCAGCCCGAGCGCATGTACGACTGGGAAGCCGGTTATCGCGTGTACCGCGACAAGTGGATGTTCTTCGGCAACCTGTATTTCATGGATTACCAAAATCAGTTGGTACTTACCGGCGCGGTGAATGATGTGGGCACACCCCTGAGGCAGAACGTGGCGAAGAGCCATCGCGCGGGGATGGAGCTGGAAGCAGCGCGCAGCCTGGGCCGACGTCTGAATATTGCAGGCAACCTGAGCCTCAGCCGCAACCGCATACAGCAATTCCGTGAGTATGTAATAGACTACAGCGATTACAGCACCGATACCATCTTGTACAACAGCACCCCCATTGCCTTCTCCCCGGCAGCCGTAGGCGCGCTGATTCTGAGCTGGAAACCCGTAAAGCAACTGGAACTGACACTGAACAACAAGTATGTAAGCCGGCAGTTCATGGACAATACCGGCCGGCGCGAGGCCAGTCTGAAACCCTATTTTGTGAGCGATGTACGCCTTGCCTGGAGCCACAAACAAAGCAGCCTGACCCTGCAAGTGAACAACCTGCTCAACACCATGTACGCGAGCAATGGCTATACCTATCGCTATATGTATGGCGGAAGCATGATATCCGAGAACTTCCTGTTTCCCCAGGCCGGAATGAACTTCATGCTCGGGCTGCGAATCAGGGTGGAATGAGGGTTAAGTGGTAAGTGGTAAGTGGTAAGTGCTGGGCGGCCCGGGGTTGCTTGGTTCCCGGCTGCTCCCATAACATGCATCCAACGCTCCCACACTTCAGAACCGTATCTTTCACATCAATATCACCTGAAGTAACTTTGCATCAACAGCGCCGGACGTGCTTAAATCCGCCATCTACAGCTTATGAACAACCGAATCATCATCCGCAACGCATACATCGTCAACGAAGGACGCATCGAGGTTTCCGACTTGCTCATCGGCGACGGGCTGATCCTGGAAATCGGCAATATCCCGGAGGACCCGGGTGCGCGGGTCATTGACGGCAGCGGCAAATACCTCCTGCCCGGCATCATTGACGGTCAGGTGCACTTCCGCGAACCCGGCCTCACCCACAAGGGCGATTTACACTCCGAAAGCCGCGCTGCCGTTGCCGGTGGCGTCACTTCCTTCATAGACATGCCCAATACCTTACCCAATGTGCTGACTATGGAACTGCTGCAGGAAAAGTACCGCCTTGCTGCGGAGAAATCCCTCGCCAACTTCGGTTTTTTCCTGGGTGTGAACGGCGACAACCTGGACAAAATCCTCCGCACCGACACCTCAGAACTGCTGGCCGTGTCCGATGACGGATTGTACTTCAGCGGAAAAGGAAATCTGCTGGCGGATAATCCCGAAACGCTGGAGAAGCTGTTCGCCGGGTGTAACTCCATCATTGCCATTCACTCGGAAAAGGAGCAGTTGATTGAAGAGAATGAACAGCTTTTCCGCGCACAATACGGCGAAGAGGTTCCCTTTCATTGTCATCCGCTCATCCGCAGCGAACAGGCCTGCTACGAAGCCACCGAAAGGGCTATAGCGTTGGCCGAAAAGCACGGAGCCCGTCTGCATATCCTGCACTTGAGCACCGCTGCGGAAACCAAGCTGTTCCGCAACGATATTCCCTTGGAACAAAAGAACATCACTACCGAGGTTTCCGTGCATCACCTGTGGTTTTCAGACGAGGATTATGCCAAATGGGGCCCCTTGATCAAATGGAACCCCGCCATCAAGGCAGCAAAGAACAAAACCGGACTGATGCAGGCCCTGCTGGACGACCGTATTGACATCATCACCACCGACCACGCGCCGCATACCCTTGAAGAGAAGAATAGACCCTACTTCACATCCATGTCTGGAGCGCCCCTGGTGCAGCATTCTCTGAATGTGATGCTGGAATTTTACCGGGAGGGTGTGATCGGGCTGGAGCGCATGGTGCAGAAGATGTGCCACAACCCCGCAACCCTGTACAGTATTGAAAAACGAGGCTTTATCAGGAAGGGTTATCATGCCGACCTGGTGCTGGTGGACCTGGACAGTCCCTGGACGGTGAGCAAGGAGAACATCCTGTACAAATGCGGCTGGTCGCCCCTGGAAGGCACCACCTTCCAAAGCAAAGTGACCCATACCTTCGTGAATGGACATCCGGTGTATGAAGAAGGACACTTTGACGAAACCCTCAAGGGCATGGCCCTGAAGAAGAAAAAGCCGAACGGATAATCCTATTATGTTCGAGGGCAGGCGGCTGCTCATAGCCACGAAACACGGCAAGGAACAAGTTTTGGCGCCCCTTCTGGAGCAGGCGCTTGGCGTGTTATGCTTCACCGATTCCGGCTTTGATACCGATACGCTGGGTACCTTCAGCGGCGAGGTGGAGCGCATCTTGGATCCCATCAGTGCCTTGCGTGAAAAGTGCAGGCTGTCGGCCGAGGCCGCCCGCTGTGAACTGGTTGTAGGCAGCGAAGGTTCCTTCGGTCCGCATCCGCTGATGCCCTTTGTGCATGCCGATGAAGAACTGCTGATGCTGCTTGACCTGAAGCACGGCCTGGAAATCACGGCACGGGAGCTCAGCACCGACACCAACTTCAGCGCCTGCGCACCGCAGGATATTCAAACCCTGGAGCGCTTTGCTGCGGAAACGGGATTCCCTGCACATGCGTTGATCCTGCGCAGGGCAGAAGGAGATACCGAGGGCCTGGTGAAGGGCATACAGGACGCAGCACAGCTTCGGGAACTGTTTCACACGTACATGAGTCGTTACGGAACCGTTTATGTGGAAACCGACATGCGCGCTCAGTACAACCCCCGCCGTATGGAAGTTATCCGTAAGGCCGGATTGCAGTTGTTACAGAAGATAGAATCCAGGTGTCCCGCCTGCGGCATACCCGGATTCGACGTGGCTGAAGTGCGAAGGGGCCTGGAATGCGCCATGTGCGGAACCGCCACGCAGACCACGCTGAGTCACCTGTACCGCTGCATGCATTGCGCCTGTGAGCGAGAGGAATGGTATCCCCACGGGAAAAAGAAGCAGGACCCGATGTATTGTGATGTGTGCAATCCGTAGGTACTCGTCAAGGTTGACGGTTAAAGTACAAAGGGTTTTTATTTTATAGGTTTGTAAGGTCGTTATTTTATGGCAACGGCAAGAATTATATGCGGAAAATGAAATCATGTACACTGAATTAAAAATGGAGTTTAGAAATGAACAGGGCACAAGCAGAAACAGCATTAAAGAATTTATTTGGATTTGATTATTTCCATGATTTGCAATGGAAGGTGATTGAGCAATTGCTCGCGGGGAAGAGGGTATTGTTTATCGAGAAGACAGGGTACGGGAAATCCTTGTGTTATCAGTTTCCGGCAACGCAACTGAAGGGCGTGACCATTGTTTTTTCTCCCTTGATTGCCTTGATGAGGGATCAGGTGCAAAGCATGACGGCAAAGGGAATCCGCGCAGCGAGTATCAATTCCAATCAGACCCGGGAAGAGAATCATGACATTATTGAGCGGGCGAAGCGTAATGAAATTGATATACTCTATATATCACCGGAGCGGCTGGAGAATGCGGCATGGATCAGCGCAGCCCGGGAAATGAACATAGCCATGGTAGTGATTGACGAGGCACATTGTATTTCTATGTGGGGGCAGAGTTTTCGTCCCAACTACCGCAGGATTGTGGATCTGGTGCGGCTGCTGCCCCGGGATTTTCCGGTCTTGGCCACCACGGCAACAGCCACCCCTCGTGTACAAGAGGATATCGTGGAACAGGTGGGCAGCGACCTGATTCCGGTGAGGGGTGAATTACTCAGGTCTAACATCAGGCTATTTGTGGTGCCTGTAAAACATGAAGATGAAAAATACTACTGGCTGGCCGAGCATCTTCCGCGCTTAGGCAAGAGCGGAATCGTTTATACAGGAACACAGACCAATACCGATCTTTATGCAAACTGGCTGCAATTTCTTGATATGCGTTCCGCCGCCTACAACGGACGTCTGGACTCCGATTCAAGGGTTCGAATTGAAGCGGCATTCATGGGGAATGAATATGATTGTGTAGTATCCACCAACGCCTTGGGGATGGGTATAGACAAGCCGGATATCAGGTTTATCATCCACACCCAGATCCCGCAGTCGCCCATCCATTACTATCAGGAAGTGGGAAGGGCAGGCCGCGATGGGAAGGAGGCCTTTGCCATTCTTTTATACAATCCTGAAACCGACGAGGCCCTGCCCAGGGCTTTTATAGAAGGAAGCAAACCCTCCCCGGCCAAGTACTTACAAGTTATAGAGCTTACCCGGCAAGCGCTGCTGAGCAGGAATGAAATCATCCGGCAGGTCAACATGAAGCAAACCCATGTCAGTGTCATTCTTGCAGACCTGGTAGCTCAAGGCATACTCAATGAAATGCAAGGCAAGTCGAAAATGTACTTCTACAACCCTAATGCACCTGAGTTTGATTTCAGCCTCTTCGCAAACCTGAAGGAATCACAGGAAAGCGAATTGCAGAAGATGCTGGAATATACCGGTATTTCTTCTTGTCGAATGGTGTATTTATGCGGCTATCTGGGCGATACCCGCAGCGATAATTGCGGTGTCTGTGATAATGATACCGGGGTGGTCATGCCTGTTACCGCAAATGATGCCATTGTTCAAAAACTCAGTGAATTCAGGGGTTCCTATTTCCCGGTGCTGGAAGTGGCTTCGGCGAAGAGTAATTTGCTGGATGGTGTGGCCGCCTCGTATTACGGTTTATCCAACGTGGGTACGACTATAAAACACTGTAAATATGAAGCCGGCGGCGATTTTCCGGACTGGCTGCTCAGGCTTGCCCTGAAGGCGTTCCGAAAGCAATACGGTAATGCTGTCTTCGATATTGTTCTTTCCGTACCGCCCACAGAGTCGGGTAATCTGGTGCAAAATTTTGCAGAGAAGTTTGCCCGGCTCATCAACGTACCTTATTCCGATAAGTTGATTAAAACAGGGGTTACCCAACCGCAAAAGCTTTTTCAAAGCAGCATGTCCAAAAAAGAGAACCTTCAGGGTAAATTCGCTTTCTCAAACCCACCTGAACTTGCAGGCAAACGAGTATTGCTCCTGGATGATGTGTTCGACAGCGGTTGTACCATCAAGGAAATAGGGCAGTGCCTCACTAAAGCCGGAGCCCTGAGCATTGCCCCGCTGGTCATTGCAAGAACAGTGGGCGGTGACCTCTGAAAACCTATGACAACGCTCAATGACATCACCTGCTGGATGACTTTGGCTCATTTGCCCGGCTGGAGCGTGGAACGCATCAACAGGCTGGTCGTCCGCATCGTGCACGAAGAAGCAATCACAGTATCAGAGTTCTTTGCACTGGACAAACAGGAATGGGTGAACAGGTTTGCCGTCATGGAACAAGAAGCAACAGACCTTGCCCGGGCAAAGGCCGACATGCCCCGACTTGCCTTCATTGCAGAACAATTATTGCACGAGGGCTTTCAGGTGATACCGCTCAACGCACCGGAGTACCCGATTACCCTCAGAGAACACCTGAAGGTTAAAAACGCGCCGACGCTGCTCTATGTGAAAGGCAGAATCACGCTGTTGCAGGAAGCTGCCGTGGCCATCGTAGGTTCCAGAAAAGCAGGCGCCACAGCCCTGGAATTCACGGCCAATTTGGCCAGGAAATGCGTGTCTGAACACAAGGTGGTGGTGAGCGGCTACGCTCAGGGGGTGGACAGGCAGGCCCTTGACAGCGCTCTGGCCGCCGGTGGCAGAAGTATCATTGTCCTGCCGCAAGGCATTCTCACCTTTCAGTCAGGACTTAAAACCTATTACCGGGCCATAGTGAACGGCGATGTGCTGGTGCTGAGTACCTTCTTTCCTAAGGCAGGCTGGGAGGTTGGACTGGCCATGGCCCGTAATGCCTACATCTACGGACTGGCCGATGAAATTTATGCCGCAGAATCTGACAACAAGGGCGGTACATGGCAGGGCGTTCTTGACGGATTAAAGCGCGGGCGTGAGGTATATGTGCGTAAGCCGAACCCCGGTGAACAAAATGCCCACGGCAAACTCATCGCGCTGGGCGCCATCCCCGTAGATATGTACGGAAATCGAGCCGCCTATCCGGATGCACAGGAACTGCTGATTCCGGAAAATAGGGCAGAAGAAGCCACTAAAGAGCCTTACAACACCGTAAATGCTACGGAAAAACAAATTCTGGATCTGCTCTGCCAGAGCGCCTTCTCCGCGAAAGAAATTATCCGGATACTCAAACTGGACTGGGATATCCTAAGCTTGCAGCAGTTCCTGGCAAGCCGGCCTGAAGTGTACCGGATATCAGGGAAGCCCCTGAAATACACCTGCAGGAATGGCATGGCGCTAACCCTGTTTTAAGCGTGCGCACGAGTTAGCAGTGACTTCGGTAATTCAGTATCTCCTCTTACACAACACCATTTGCGTGCGCTGCGCGGCATTGCTGATGTAATGCTGCTCCATGTGCAGGTACTTCCCGATAAAGCCGGCAAACTCTTTAAAGCTCCATTCGCGGTAATGACATTCATTCGGGGGAGGACCGAAGGTCCAGGGTGAAGGATCCAGGTTGCGGTCGGGTGTGCTGATAATGAACCACTGTACATGGTGCTGTGCCACCAAGTTGCGCATGAAGGCCTCCGGATCGGGCACATGCTCGATCACATCAGCGGCAATCAGCATTTCCGCCGGGAAATCCTTCCAGGCTTCTCCAAAAACATCGAACCATATCCGGTCCGGATAGCGCTGCTTCAGGAATTCCGTATCTGTTTCTGCGCCCGCGCAGGGCAGTTCCCCGAAATATTGCAGCAGCTTGTAGCCCGAGCCGCAGCCGATGTCCAGCACGCCCTGAAGTTGCCGTTCCTCATAGAAAGCCCGCGCAAAAGCATAGACCTCTTTCTGGAATTCGTCTGAATTGTTGCGGTCGTCGAAGTGCAACACCGAGGTGCGGTGCAGATAGCCGCGGCGCAGACCGTATTTAGGTTTCCGCAGCCATGCCAGGCATACTTTGCTGAAGTACAGCATCCGGCGGAGTAAAGAAAGCCTGCGGCGCATGGGTGCAAAGAAAGGGGGCTTAGTGAAAATGCTGTGATGGTGGTAGAAAGGTCATGATCAATAATCTGTCATGGTAAATAATTTGTCATGGTGAGCTCCGTCGAACCACGACAAGCTCCCCATGACAGAAGATACAGGCTCACCATGACAAAAGATACAAGCTCCCAATAACAAGGGCCTATGAATAAAAAAAAAGGGCAGCACCGGGCCGCCCTTTACTTTTTGTTGCAATTGCTTAAAACTTCCCCATCCCGGCTGCAATCTGCAAGGCCTGGTAGGCGTTCACGATGCCGCCGCTCACGCAGAGTTCTTTCAGCTTGGTCTTCTTCTTGGTGGTGGGGTTCAGCACCTTGGCTTTCCAGGGGCTCGCGCCTTCCATGATGCAACGCTTCACCTGCTGTGCAGTCAGGTTGGGATAATAGCTGCGGATCAGGGCAGCCACGCCGGCCGTTACCGGAGAGGCCATGCTGGTGCCGTCGTATGAATCGTATTTAGAATCGGGAACGGTGCTGTAGATGTCCACGCCGGGGGCGAACACATCCACCTGCTGCTTGCCGAAGTTGGAGAAAGAAGCCACCACGTTTTTGTCGTTCCAACTGCTGGCGCCCACTTCAATCCAGTTGTTCGGGCGACCGCCGTCGGTAAGGCGGGTGTTGGGGTAGTTCGGAACCGTGTCGTTGCACTCAGCGTCGTTGCCTGCCGCGTGTACCATCAGCACATCCTTGCTTTCCGCGTAGCGGATGGCGTCATCCACCAGCTTCTTGTTATAGCTCCAGCCCTTGCCGAAGCTCATGTTGATCACCTTCGCGCCATTGTCCACCGCGTAGCGGATGCCGTTGGCCACGTCCTTGTCGCGCTCATCGCCGTCGGGAACCACACGCACCACCATCAGCTTCACCTTGTCGGCCACGCCGTTCATGCCCACGCCGTTGTTGCGCACCGCGCCGATGATGCCGGCCACATGCGTGCCGTGACCACCGTCGGGGCCTTCTACGTCGTTATTGCCGTAGAGACGCTCATTACCGTCTTCGTAGTTATCGCCTACGATCTCGCGGGTGTTCAGGTCGGGGTTATAGTGAAACTTCAGCGGCTTCATGATTTCGTCGAAGCGACCAACCATAGCCGCCTTCAGCGTGTCGTACGATTTACCGCCTTCAATAGCCTTCGCCAGGGCATTTTGCAGGAATCCGGCCATGCCTTTCGCTTCCACGGCCTTCACCGTTTCCGCCGTTACCGGTGCACCGGCAGCCTGGGCTTCCACGGCGGCGAAGAACTTAGTGATTTCATTCATGCCCTCTTCCAGAGGCTTGTATTGCTCGCGGCTGGCGCTCATCTCGGTATAAGCCTTGCGCCATTTCAGGAACAGTTCTTTCTGCTGCGCAGGAATATCAGATTCCTCCTTGCCTTCGAACATAGCGCGGTAGGCACCGTAGAAGCGGGTTACCTCCAGGTTATCGGGACCCACGTTACGGCCGTCCTTATTGCCGATGAAGTTCCAGCCGTGTACATCGTCGATATAGCCGTTGTTGTCATCATCAATGCCATTGCCCGGGATTTCATCCTCATTCACCCAGATCACATCTTTCAGGTCTTCGTGATCCGGTTCGGTACCCCCGTCGATCACCGCCACCACCACGGTAATAGCCGATTTACCCTGCAGCAGTTCACGGTAAGCCTTTTCCGAGCTCACCCCCGGAACCTTATCCAGTTTATAATCCAGGTTAAACCAATTGTCAGGAGCAGAAGCCTTACCCTTTTGCGCTTCCAGGCGGCTGGCGAACAGCACCAAAGCGGCTGTAGCCACGAAATAGAATTTTTTCATGTTAAGAACTACAAATATAAGAAACCCACCGAGGTTCCCGAGGCAAGGGAGCTTATTGAACTATGAATCACAGAAGCAAGGTTTTGGAGTGTATGAGTTTGAGAGTTTTGGAGCGTTGTTACAAAATACGCTTCACGCACAAAAACGTAAACACCTAATTATCAGCTATTTAACCCCGTTCTCGGCCTAAACACCCCCGTTTTATAGACAACACATGCGGTAATTCATGCATCCATTCTTATATATTTGAGCAACTTCAAGCTCTTGACCGCCGTAACCCTTGATATCATCCGCCACAAGCAGGAATCCTTCCTCAGGGTGCAGTTTCCTTATGACGAGCAACTGATTTGCCTGGTGAAGAAGCTGGAGGGAGGGCGTTGGAGCCGCACCTGGAAAGGCTGGTTGTTTGAACCACGAGCGGAGAAGTTGCAGCAAATTACCGAGCACTTGAACGCCGTCACAGAGGTGGATGATACCGCAGCGGTAAAGGCGCTGGAACAGCGTGATGCTGCGGAACACGCTGCGCAGCATTACGCCAGTGAAAAGCAGCGCTTTTGCGACTGGATGCGCAGCAAACGCTACAGCGACAACACTCTGCGCGTATATACCGATGCATTAGACAGTTTTCTGCGTTTCATTTCAGGCAAAGCCTTGACCGACCTCCGTCAGGAAGATCTTATCGCCTACAATAACCAATACATCCTGGCCAGAAAGCTTTCCAGTGCATACCAGAACCAGGTAGTGAACGCCCTGAAGCTGTTCTTGCGGGTGAACGAACTGGCACAATGGCCGGCAGAAAGCCTGCCCAGGCCGCGCGGCGAAAAGAAACTACCCAATGTACTGAGTAAGCAGGAAGTAAAACGCGTCCTCGAAGCCTTGCCCAACCTAAAACACCGCATGATGCTCAGCCTCATCTACGCCTGCGGGCTGCGCCGAGGCGAACTGCTGAACCTACAGCTCAGCGACATACAATCCGACCGGGGCCTCTTGTTGATTCGCCAAGCCAAGGGCAAGAAAGACCGCATGGTGCCACTGAGCAACAAGTTGTTGGAAAGCCTGCGGCAGTATTACGTGCAATACCGTCCGAAGCGCTATCTGTTTGAAGGACAGGATGGAGGACAATACAGTGAGAAAAGCATCCAACTGGTATTCAAACAAGCTGTGACCAAGGCCGGCATTGCAAAACCAGCCACCCTGCATTGGCTCCGACACAGTTATGCCACACATCTGCTCGAGAGCGGAACCGATTTACGGTATATCCAGGAATTACTCGGCCACAACAGCAGCCGCACCACAGAAATCTATACCCATGTCAGCGAAAAGAATCTTCAAGCCATCCGCAGCCCGTTCGACGACCTATGAACCAGCCAAAAAGGGAAACAAAACTAGACCTATACAACAGAATACGGT
>JAGWYC010000328.1 GCA_018969565.1 Bacteroidota bacterium
TCCAGTTCCTGCATGATGGCTTTCATGCGCTCCTCGAATTGTCCGCGGTATTTGGTACCGGCCACCAGGCTGGCAAGGTCGAGCGTAACTACCCGTTTGTTGAAGAGCACCCTGCTCACCTTGCGCTGTATGATGCGCAGTGCCAGACCTTCCACGATGGCGGTTTTTCCCACGCCGGGTTCACCAATTAATACAGGATTATTCTTTTTGCGGCGGCTCAGAATCTGGCATACGCGCTCAATTTCCTTTTCCCTGCCCACAATGGGGTCGAGCTTGCCTTCCTCGCCCATGCGGGTAAGGTCGCGGCCAAAGTTATCCAGTACAGGCGTTTTACTTTTCGGATTGCCTTTACCGGCTTTGCGCTGTTCGGCGAGCTTTTGCTCTTCGCGGTAGAATTCCTCAGGGGTATCCTGATCGTCGGAAGGGTGTTCCGCTTCAGGAGTGGGGCCATTCAGGCTTTCTTCCACAGCAGTCTTGAATATTTCATAGGTCACCCCGAACTGATTCATGATCTGGGAGGCGATGTTGTCTTCGTCGCGCAGTATGCTCAAGAGCAGATGTTCCGTGCCAATGATATCCGACTTGAAGATTTTGGCCTCCAGGTAAGTGATTTTCAGGGCCTTTTCGGCTTGCTTGGTGAGGGGGATATTGCCCAGGTTGGCCGCGCGGGTGGCCGTAGGGCGGATGGTGTCCTCGATATTTTTCTTCAAACGAATCAAATCAATATCCAGCATGCGCAGGGTTTGCAAGGCCTTGCCCTCTCCTTCCCGGATGATGCCCAGCAACAGATGTTCCGTGCCGATATAATCATGACCCAGGCGAATAGCTTCCTCGCGACTGAACTGAATCACTTCCTTAACGCGGGGTGAAAATTTGGCTTCCATGTTTCTTCCTCAAAAATAGTTTATTAATGGTTCAGGTAAGTACCCGTTGTGACCGTGTGAAGTTGTTTGTGAAGTGTGGAATGCGCAAATCGTGAAATCCTCACACGGCTTGTGGATAGATAATCCTGTTGCATCCTCTTCTGCAAATACAGGGCCATCTGCAAAGGGCTGACAAAGTATCACCTGCGCATCACGAACACCACGCGGGGACGCCTTAAAACAATGAACCCTCTGTAAGGTGCATCAAACAGCGGAACAACATGATGTGCATAAGAATTTGAGGTTCTACGCGCTTTTAAGAGACGCACCAGGAGCTTACCCACAGCTTAACCACAACATTTGGACTGATGGTGGAAAGAAGAAACGTGGATATTTCTCAGCCCCTGAATCTGATTCGGTAAGATACATTTGAAGGTTCCGGGAGGTTCAATATGGAGAAAGAAAAGAGAAGATTAAAACCCACACACATCAACCCACTGGAACTGGGCGGCAAACTTCCGCCACAGGCCAGGGAACTTGAAGAGGCTGTGCTGGGGGCAATGATGCTGGAGAAGGAGAAAATTACAGAGGTGATTGAAATCCTGTCTGAAGACCATTTCTATGTAGATCAGAATAAGTACGTGTTCAAGGCGATTCAGGAAATGTTCAGCGACGGGGAAGCCATTGATTTGCTCACCGTAACGCAAAAACTGAGGAATACCGGGACCCTGGAATTAGCCGGAGGCAGCTATTATCTGGCCCAGTTGACCAACAGGGTAACCAGCGGCGCCCACGTAGAATACCATGCGCGCATCCTGACCCAGAAATTCATTCAGCGGGAACTGATTCGTGTTTCCGGCGAAATTTCAAGGGAGGCTTTTGAAGATGTTACCGATGCCTTCAAGCTGCTGGATGAAAGCGAACGAAGTTTGTATGACATCAAGAACCGAAGCCTGAAGAAAGGATTTTCTTCCATCAGCACCCTGCTGCATAAGGCCATTAACGACATCCAGAGCAAAGAAAAAACCGAAGGAGGACTTACAGGTATCGCCTCCGGATTCACCCATCTGGACCGTTTGACCAGCGGATTTCAAAAGAGCGATTTGATCATCGTTGCGGCCCGCCCCGGCATGGGTAAAACAGCCTTTGCCCTCTCGGTTGCGCGTAATGCCGCGGTGAACTTCAATAAAGCCGTGGCCGTTTTCTCGCTGGAAATGCAGGACTTACAATTAGTTAACCGTCTGATCAGCGCCGAGGCGGAGATAGCCAGCGACCGCATCCGGAGTGCCAACTTGAATGAAGAAGAGTGGAGGCGCCTGCACCAAAGGACCGTTCGTCTGAACAATTCAAAGATTTTCCTGGATGACACCCCGCAGCTTTCCGTATTTGACCTAAAGGCCAAATGCCGTCGGATGCACAGCCAACACGGACTGGACATGATTGTGATCGACTACCTGCAG
>JAGWYC010000329.1 GCA_018969565.1 Bacteroidota bacterium
GTGCGCCTTTCATCATTTGCAGCCTTGATTTTTTGCTTACTTTTTCATCAAGGAAAAAGTAAGAGAAAAGGATAGATTATGGATGATTCGGTGGGGAGGGGTAAAAATCAAAATGGCAAAATTCAGTCTGCTAAACCCTTGATAATCTTCACATTAACTGTTCAATAAAAAACGTTTTGGACAGCAGTGGTTGCCGGCAGATATTTTGTAATCCGGCAGGATTTCAGGTCTGATTACAATTAATCACTTATAATCCAGTGTTTATGAGGCATATTTGTTAGCAGGATGAAGTGTTCAAAACGATCTATTTCAGGCATACTGGCTCATGCCGTATTGCTGTTCATGAGTTATGAAGCCTTTGGGCAAAAAAATGAAGAACCTCAGGCTTGGAATACAGATACGGCGGCAGCGGCTCCTGCATTTGAAACAAACCCAATAGGTCCAGCCAAACCGAAGAAATACCCTTCGCTGCTCTGGGAAATTTCCGGAAATGGGGCGAAGAAGAAAAGTTATCTGTATGGTACCATGCATGTGAGCCGCAAGTTGGCCTTCCGTCTGAGCGATACCTTTTTCATGGGTTTGAAAGGAGCAGATGTGGTGGCGCTGGAAAGCGATCCCGGTACCTGGATTAACCGACTGGCAGAAGACCAAAGCGGTGTTTATCCCTGGACTGACTGGTGGACAGACCTGGACCGCAAAAATTATAACGAGGCCTTTTCCATGAGCCATTTGCAAAATCGCATGCTGGCGCGCATCATCAGCAGAGAAGAGAACCTCGCCAACTCCATGTTATACCGCAAAGACGACCGCAGTGGGGACTTCAGCGAGGATACCTACCTGGATCTCTTTATTTACCAGGCAGGGAAAAAGTTGGGCAAAACCGTAACCGGACTTGAAGACTTCCGCGAATCGCGCAAAATGGTAAACCGAAGCGAAAAGGAAGATAAAGACGCCGACAATGAAGATCGCCCGCGCATCAATCGCTGGGAAATGAATTTTGGCGAAGAAATTGAAAACGCTTACCGTCAGGGCGACCTTGATTTACTTGACTCTCTGGACCGTATGCTCAATCCCGGAAAGAACTACCGTAAATGGATGCTGTATGAGCGGAACAAAGTGATGGCCCGTGGAATTGATGCTTATATCCGTTCAGGTAAGAGTATATTCTCAGGGGTAGGCGCTTCGCATCTGCCCGGTGACACAGGCGTTATTGAACTGCTGCGCCGCATGGGTTATACCGTCAGGCCGGTGAGTCCCAAAAGCAGCGGAAAAGCGCGCAAGGAAAAAGACCGTATTGACGCATTAGAATACAATATCAATCCCATCGCGTATAAATCGGTAAACAGCGACTTCGAAGCGCTGATGCCCGGAGTGCCCATTTCCGCCTTTAGCGAAGGCAATTACCGATACTTCCATCCTGATGCAGCGAACGGTTCCTATATCAGCATCGCCAAACTTCCCTACTACGGAAAATTTACCGGGCAAACACCTGCCCACATGCTGCTGCGCGTAGATAGTCTGCTCTTTGAATATGTACGAGGACGCATCATCAGCAAGAACAATACAATCAGAAACGGTTTTGCTGCCATGGATATACGCAACCGCACAGCCCAGGGCAACGGGCAACGGCTGATGGTGATAGCCACACCAACTTATCTCTGGTTTGTAAAGATGAGCGGTCAGAAAGACTATGTTTTCGGCAAGAATGGAGAATCCTTCTTTAATTCTTTTAGAATCACCGAAAATGCAGGACAGAACTGGTCAAACTACAGTCCTGAATGCGGCGGATACAGCATTCGCTGGCCGGAAAACCTCAGTTTCAAGCGAGGGCTGGGCGATACCAATACCTACCTGCAAGGACATCGCGACCTGGAAGCCAGCGATAAAAATGGCGATTACTACTTCCTGAAAAGGCTCATCAACACCGATGTGGATTATGTAGAAGAAGACAGTTTCGAGCTGTACTGGCTTGCACAAGGACTGGCGGAAAGCCTCAAGAGCAAGGTTTCCTCCCCTCGTTATTTGAGCATACAAGGACATCCGGCCCTTGAAGCCCGTATGAAGCCAAAAACCAATGGCAGCAACGCCACCGTGCGTTTCCTTATTCAGGGCCAGATGATTTACACCTGGGGTACCACCGCTGCGGATAACCGTGACTTCCTGGAAAGTTTCAGGATAGAAAAATTCAAGTACGCGGGCCCTTTTACGCTACAGCACGACAGCATGCACTGGTTCAGCGCCCAAACCCTGCCTATTCCCAACTTCAACAGGTTGCGTGAATCTATGGGTTACATGGAAGATGAGCCGGACTCTATGG
>JAGWYC010000330.1 GCA_018969565.1 Bacteroidota bacterium
GATTGATAACCGCCTCAAGGCGAAAACCGACGACAAAGCTGTTCCTCCTTCGCTGAAAACGCTGAGCAAAACCCTGCCCAAGAAAGAGAAGGAAATTGCTCCACCTCCGGCGCCTGAGCCCATTCCTGTTCCCGTACCGGAGCCCCCGGCTGAAGTAGTGCCTCCCGTTGTGGAAACACCGGCCCCGCCTCCTGTGGAGCCTGAGCCTATGCCGGAGCTCGAAGTCAAGCCTCAGCCCGAAACCAAAACAAGGGAAGACCTCCCGGAGTTGAAAGTGCTTGGCCTGATTGAACTTCCTGAAACCAATAAGGGGAAGTCTGACGACGCTAAAAAGAAGAAAAAAGATAAACCCGCTCCGGCGGCGGAAATCAAACCCAGGGAAAAAGTTCAGGAACCGCCCAGGCAGCCGGAACCGGTGAAGCCTGCAGAGGTAAAAACCCCGGAAGTTCCTCCTGTGGTCATTCCGCCCAAACCAGTACCGGAACCCGAGCCGGAACCTGAGAAGATTGAAACCCGCTTCGAGAAAATCAGCGGCCTCAACATCAAAGGAAAGATTGAACTTCCTGCAGAGCCGGTGAAAAAACCCGCTGCCGATGCCGACAATAAAGGCAAACGCCCCCGCAAGAAGCTCGGTGCCGAAAAAGTGCGCCTCGACAAGGTGCGCGACCCCAACGCCCCCAACCAACAGCCCCGCACCAATCCGGAACAGAAGGTCATTTCTCAGGATACGGTGCGCAAGAATATCGGCAGCACCATGCGCGGTATTTCCAATGCAGGCAGGGGCAAGGGTGTTAAAGACAAATACAAGCGCGATAAGCGCGAGCGCATACGCAGCGAACAGGAATCAGAAGATGCCCGCAGGCAACTGGAATCCAAGATCCTGAAGGTAACTGAGTTCATCTCCGCCAACGAACTGGCCTCCATGATGAACGTGAGTGTACAGCAGGTTATAACCGCCTGTTTCTCGCTGGGTCTGATGGTTTCCATCAACCAACGCCTGGACGCTGAAATCATTCAGTTGCTGGCTAATGAATTCGGCTTCGAAGTAGAATTTGTGGATGCCGACACCCAAATAGAGGTTGAAGAAGAAACAGATCGCCCTGAAGACCTGAAGCCGCGTCCACCCATTGTTACAGTAATGGGCCACGTGGACCACGGTAAAACATCACTGCTGGACTATGTGCGCAAAACAAACGTGATTGCAGGTGAAGCCGGCGGCATTACCCAGCATATCGGAGCCTATGAAGTAACCCTGCCCGACCATCGTAAAATTACCTTCCTGGACACGCCCGGTCACGAAGCATTTACTGCCATGCGTGCACGCGGTGCCAAGGTTACAGACATTGCCATCATTGTAATCGCCGCTGACGACAGCGTGATGCCCCAGACCCGTGAAGCCATCAGCCATGCACAGGCTGCGGGTGTTCCGATGGTTTTTGCCATCAATAAAATGGATAAGGAAGGCGCAAATTCCGACCGTATTCGCGAACAACTTTCCGCCATGAACATCCTGGTGGAAGAATGGGGCGGTAAATACCAATGCCAGGAGGTTTCAGCCAAGAAAGGCATCAACATGGACAAGCTGCTGGAAAAAGTGCTGCTGGAAGCCGAGATGCTGGAACTGAAAGCCAACCCCGACAGGCTGGCTAAGGGCACAGTGGTGGAAGCAACCTTGGAAAAAGGACGTGGTGTGGTATGCAGCATCCTCATCCAGACCGGAACCCTCCGCGTGGGTGACAATGTGGTGGCAGGCCCCTACTACGGTCGCGTAAAGGCTCTGTTCAACGAGCGCGGGCAAAGAGTGGACAGCGCTCCGCCTTCCACGCCCGTTAAAATGCTGGGCTTTGGCGAAACGCCAACCGCCGGCGACCAATTCATCGTGCTTGCTGAAGAAGCAGATGCCAAGGAACTGGCCAACAAACGATTCCAACTGGTGCGCGAACAAGGCATGCGCACCCGCAAGCATATAACCCTCGACGAAATCGGACGCCGCCTGTCTATCGGCAACTTCAAGGAACTGAACCTGATTGTGAAAGGCGATGTGGATGGTTCTGTGGAAGCACTCAGCGACTCCTTCCTGAAACTCAGCACCGAAGAAATCAAAGTAAACGTAATCCACAAAGGCGTAGGTCAGATTACCGAAACCGATGTATTACTCGCCTCAGCATCGGATGCCATCATCATCGGGTTCAATGTGCGTCCCGGACTCGCAGCGCGCAAGATTGCCGAGCAGGAAGAAATTGATATCCGCAGCTACAGCATCATCTATAAAGCCATAGAAGAAGTGAAGATGGCCATGGAAGGTATGCTGAG
>JAGWYC010000331.1 GCA_018969565.1 Bacteroidota bacterium
ACTTCCCTGAAAAACTAAAGTACACCAAAGAACACGAGTGGGTTCGTGTAGAAGGCAATAAAGCCTGGATCGGCATCACCGATTTTGCCCAGAGCGAACTGGGTGATATTGTATTCGTTGACATTCAGTCACAGGATGGAAACCTGAGCCAGGGTGCCATTTTCGGTACCGTTGAAGCGGTAAAGACTGTAAGCGACCTGTACATGCCTGTAGCAGGAACCATCCTCGAAGTGAATGCCGGCCTCGACGGAGCACCTGAAAGTGTAAACCAGGATCCTTATGGAGCCGGTTGGATGATTTGCGTAGAAATGAGCGACCCCGCGCAGATGGATGAGCTGATGGATTCAGCCGCCTATTCAGCCATGGTTGGCGCCTGATTGTTGAATTTAGTTCCTTACGAAGAATGCCGGCATAAGCCGGCATTCTTCGTTTATGCACTTCGTGGTAATCATACTTACGCCGCCGCCTGGAAGCTCAACTGAAACTGGTTTTCCCCTTTACTGTTTACCTGATAATTGATGTCGGCATCGTGAATGTTCAAAATATGCCTTACGATGCGCAAACCAAGCCCGGATCCCAGAACATAACGGGCATTGGTACCCCTTGAAAATGCCTGAAACATGGTTTTTATATCGTTCTGATTTAATGTTTGGCCGTTATTGCATATCAACACCTGTATTTTCCCGTTAGGGCTTTGCTCTATGCGAAGCGAAGCTTTACGGTCTGAAGAATAGTTGCAGGCGTTTTTCAGCATATTGATAAAAGCAATTTCCAGCATGTCAGGCACAGAGTTTACCTCTAACTCCTTGTATTCGCCGGGATTAACATGGGCTGAAAAGTTCAGGACGAAGCCGGGGTGATGCGCCTTTACCTTGTCATACGCACTGAATATAACTTCATCCAGCCGCTCAGGTTTGCGAATCTCCGTGGAACCGCGGGCTTCAATGTTTGAAAGCAGCAGTAGGCTGTTGGTCAGCTCACCCAATTGATAAACGCCCGACTTTAATCCCTGTAATTGCGCGGTCTGTTCCTCGTTGAAACGTCCGCTCTCCAGCATGTTTTCCAGTTGAAAGGCCATTCTTGAGAGTGGTGTGCGCAATTCATGGCTGGCGCTGGCCGAAAAATACTTCTGCACCTCAAAAGCGTCTTTCAGTCGCAGTAATAGCTTATTAAATGCTATGGTAAGCAGGCTGATCTCGTCCCTGTTGTCACTAACCGTCAAGGGCTCATTTAAATTTCCAACAGTTATGGCTGTAATCTGGTTTTCAAAAATATCCAGTGGCTTGAGCAGCCGCTTAATCAGGTAGAAAGAAATAATCCAGATGACCAGGGTGCTTATGATGAAACTGGTTAGCAGAAGTATGAGCAGGAACTGCAACTTGCTCTTGCCATACTTGTCTTCGGCGGATATAAAAACATAATACTCTTTGTCCTCAATGACGTAGTACTTTCCAAAGATTTCTTTACCATCTGCCGAACGCACAATTTCTTTATTCGGTCGCATTTGTTGAAGGTCAAGAGCATAGTCTTTGATATCTGTGCCCCCTATGGAGGAGTAAATGGGCTGAAAATCCGCGTTAAATACAATGGTTTTTTCATTGTAGAGGCGGTTAATCATATTCTGATCGAAGAAATTAACAACCTGTAAATCTTTCTTTTTTAATTCTACCAACAAGCGAAGTGTATTCTCTGCCTTGCTCTCCATGCGGGACAGGAATTCTTCCTTTTTGAAAGAAGAAAAGAATAAATAAATCGAGGCTGCCGCGATGATGTAAATGACCGAATAAACCAGCGCAACCCCGATGGTTACCTTGCGCTTCAGGGTCATGTTATTCCGGCTTCAGGTAATAACCATATCCGTGACGGGTATGAATCAGCTTCACGGCAGCATCTTTATCAATTTTCTTTCTGAGGAAGTTGATATAAACCTCAACGGTGTTGAAGGAGGAGTCCAGTTGCGCATCCCAAACGCCTGCAGCGATACTCTGTTTGGAAAGGGTTCTTCCGTTGGCTTTGGCCAGCAACAGCAACAATTTGTATTCTTTCGGTGTCAGATCAATGGTCTTTCCGCCGCGTTTCACCTGACTGTCATGTTCCATGATTTCCAGGTCGTCAATCCTGATTACGGCTCCCGGTCCGTCCTGCTCGCCCACCCTGCGCTGTATAGACTGAATACGCAGAAACAATTCGTCAAAATGGAAAGGCTTCACCATATAATCATCGGCGCCGTATTCAAAGGCATGACGCTTCTCATTGATCTCGCTGTAAGCAGTGAGCATAATAATCGGCGTCTTCTTGTT
>JAGWYC010000025.1 GCA_018969565.1 Bacteroidota bacterium
ATACGGGATTCCGGGGGGGCGAGCCACCGTGGCTTTTATGGTACAATGAGATACTCCGTAATTACTTCTGATTCCACAACTGTCTTCTATTTGCACAGCATAGCAAACACTCTGGGTGGACAAAGAATCACCCCGAACAATGGTGTAAAAGGTATCCAACCTGTTCTTTACGGAATTCAATCGGAAATACCCCGCACTGTCCTGATTCAGGTGATATTGGTAAAAGTCTCTGTCGCGATTCACCCTCCAGTGAATTTCCACTCGTTTGTTATCAGGCAATACGCTCACCAATGAAATCCCGGTATTGGCAGGCGGAATTGTGTCTTTAATATAAACAGTCTTTGTAGCAGAAGCTGCGCAGTTATTGCTGTCCGTAATATTTAGGGTTACAAGTTTCTGGTATGCTGTATTGTACACCCATTGACCGCTCGATTTGTAACCGAAATCAGCAAGTGATGTTTCATCACCATAATCCCATTGGTATTTCATGACACCGGCATTGCCCTGAACTTTAGCCGTGTATGTTATTGGAGTGGAAAAACAGACCGTGTCATCCGAGGCCCGGATAATCACAGCTGGTCCTGCATAAACCTTAATGGGGGTTGGAATCTGAAACGTATCACGGCACCCATTTTGGTTTTCAGCAATCAGCCGAGGACGCCAGAAACCCGGAGCATATTGCCATTGAACATCGGTACTGGTTTGATCTATCACTCCATCCGCTTCAAAATCCCAATATAGGTTCTTCCAGAATTGGGACTTGTTGGTAAATTTTGAAATTTCAGGAACGCAGAATTGGGTTTTGTCAACCGTAAATAATGCCTCCGAACCTGAAATAACCACCACAGAATCAGGACTCTTGGCATAAACAAAACACCCAAGTGAATCATATAGTGCGATGGAAGGGTAGTACGCCTGATAAGGAAGTGCTTTGTTCCCGACAAGATAGCTATGTGTTATGGAGCCTGAAGAATCTCGAACAATACCATCCCCGTAATCCAAATAGAATCGGTTGTAATACGAACTATTATTCCTGAATAAAACCTTCAGCGGCTCACAGCCTTTTACGTTCTGTAGCTTCAAATCAGCCACCGGACCAATCACCTTGATATATTTGAACTTGGTTACTGAATCACGACATCCGTATTTTGATTCAGCGACTAATTTTACATCAATACCCTTTGGGTTGTTCAGGTTGAATACCTTTTGAGCGTTTTTGTTGTTTAATGAAATGGTAATGGAAGGATCATTGCCAAAAGACCAGTAACTCTTGGAAGCTCGCCAACTTGTATTGGTCAATTCAATCATCTTTGGTGCGCAGTAAGAAATGGTATCTTTTGAATAAAATGATGCTTTGATAGAATCCATTTCTATTGGATAATTGAAAGTATCAGAACATTCATTCCCTTTAAAGACAATCAGTGAAAGTTGATAAAGCCCGGCTTTGGGGAATACTAGTCTGGGAGATTTTGAAGTATCTGAAGGTATGAATTTTATTCCTTGATTGGCACCAATCCATTTGAAATGCGTGGCTATTTTGCTGGAATTGTTTACGACCGGATATGTATCTCTGGGGCAACGTGTGGAGCCGCCTACTACAAAACCACTGGATATTCCTCCGTATGTGGTCATATACACGGAAGAATCGAGGCATCCGCTTCGCCCATGGTACCTCAGGTTAAAGAATTGTTTACCTTTAAATACAGTCGCCCTGGTTTTTAAAAGCATTGGAGAATCAATAAGCGACTGTCTGGGCAGATATCCGCTCCAGCTATGCTTGGGCGTAAGGTTCTTTTTCCTGAAATCCGGGTCTGCCAGCACTTTTCCTATCAACCATGTTTTTAATGGTGCACAATCTTCATAAGGGTCAGCGGTGATAGAAAGTATCGGACCGTTTACATAGAGCAAACCGGGATACCATAGCTTAAAGGCACAGCCGCCATTCGCCGTATCGGTGTAAACATACTGTAGCCGATGCTTCCCATTCAGCGTCATTTGCATTTTAGCACTGTCTCTGCCTGAAGATATCCGCAATCCTCCCGAATCAAGATTATAAACCTCCCACCATTGCCTGGCCGTAGGTGATCCGTTTATTTGCCTGGAGTAGAATACAGCAAGGGAATTCCTGCACACTATCGAATCGGCGATGCGCAAGGTTGTTTTTGGGTAATAAACCTTAATGGTATCTTTAAGAAGCAGGGTATCGTAACAACTTTTCCCGTCAAATACAATCATGCGCACCGTGAATTTACCGGTATCCTTGCTGGAAAAGTTGGTGGTTTTCCCTGAGGATGTACCCAACACCTTCCCTTTTCTGTCTGTAATCTGCCATTTGTACGTGTATCCGTAACGTGTTCTGATGCCACTCTCATCAGGCATGATATTCACCTTTTGTCCGGGGCACACGGTAGAAGGTGTTATTTGAGCAGGAACGTAAATACTGTCCGACAAAACGGCTCTCTTTGCGAGAAAAGAATCCCGGCATCCATTGGTGCTTACGGCCACCAGTTTCACATCAAAATCAGATTGTTTTGACGGGTACCAGACCAGGTCCTTCTGGGTGGAGGTTACTGTTCTCACACCAAACTCATCAGTAACTGTCCAGCGCCAGGTAGTGGTGAATCCCTTGGGCTCTGCCGTAAGGTTAATCACTTCGAGGGTATCCGGGATACTGCAATAGGACGGTGTTTTCACTCCTATCCTGACTTTCGGCCCCTGAACCGTTACCAGTTTTGGAAAACTGCGTTCTGAAATGCAGCCCAAATGAACCTGCCGTAATTTCAACGTGTAGAAACCCGTATCCTGAAAGCTGTAACTTCGTGTGAATTGCCCAGTGGAATCTACAGGAGTTGCCGATGGCGTCCAGAACCATTCCATAGGATAACCCGATTTCCCGTTGGCCACAACAGTTGTTTGGCTATTTACACAAATGGTTTTGTTACCTGAGCTGACAGTCAGGTTAGCAGGGTCGCCGAAATTCAGGGTATTGCTGTCAGGGAAACTATACCGGCATCCCGGTTTAGTTATTACGGTGAAGATAACCCGATGGGTATCTGCCTGTGTATAAGTTACCTTGGGAAATGCCCGGCCGTTGTAAGGAGCGGGCCCTTTTCTACCGAAATTCCATTTCAGCGAATCCAGGCGCACACCCAGTGAGTCAATTTTATAAGTGAATTGAACAGCTTGGGGAACACAGCCATTAACCACGTCAGCCTGGTATTTCACCTTAACTGAATCGAAAACCCCTACTGCCGAGTCTATAAATTTAGAGCCGGTGCATGAATTAGAATCAGTAACAATCATGAAAACACCTTTGTAACCGGCAGGCTTGCTGAATCGCACCCTTAGCGTCTTTGGCCCCTTTTTGTATGTTTTACCGTCAACAAACCAATCTCTTGTAGCCGACCCGGGTGTAATATCCGTGAAATCTATACTGTCTTTACCATAGCATTGTACTTTGGAACTTGCCAGCAATCTGGGCACGGGCGTGCTTACACCAACAAAAAGATTCTTACTCACCTGAGTGCATGTTCCACCTCCCAGCAATCGAAGGCGAACTGTTACAGAATATGTGCCGGATTTCCCCACCAGCACCGAAAAAGTATCTTTACCGGGAACAAAGCCATTCCCCACATCCCAGTCATACCCAAGGCAAGTGAGGCAACCTGTAACTTTTAGTTTTACAATTCCCGGCACACAAACCTGCGATTTATCCGCCGTTATACTTACGCCGCATTGTGCAGCCAGCTCCCTTCCGGCAGGCAGGGCTGAGAAAAAAATCAACACAAAACGGAATAACTTCTGCATGCCGGAGGATTATATTCGCCGAAGCTTGGAAGAAGCAAAAATACCTAATCGCAAACAAAAAATATTTAAATAACGTGAACCTATTCTCCAAAACACTCATGCTGTTTACAACGGGAACAGCACTATTGATTTCCTGCAAACAAAACGGCCAGGAATCAGGCAAAGCCACCACCGAACAAAAAGTATTTGAAAACGCTCGTAAAGTGGGTGATCGCGGCACCTGCATTACTGCCTTACACCGCATCGCTGTGCTTGATTCTTCAGCTACCTGGGTGAGCGACAGCCTGGCGTATTACTACTACTTTTATACCCAGAATCCTAAAGCAGCCGGTCACTATGTAGATATCAGCCTGAAACTGAAACCGGATGACATCGGCATGAATGAACTGAAAGCAAAAGTGGATATCCAGCAACAAAAAGATTCTGCAGGTATTGCACGCTTTGAGAAATTATGGAACAGAACTAAAGACTACACCTACCTGTACAATATTGCAGCTACACATATCCTGACAGGGCGCGTTGTCAAAGCAGATTCCATTGTAGTTTCACTCCTGAAACTCAACCCTATTCCGGCCGGAAATGTCCGAATTGAAGTAGCGGAAGCCAACAGTCAGCAGCAAATTCCTGTAGAGGCCGCTTTCACATATCTGAAAAGCTACCTGGTGTTAATGAATGGCGAGCGTGCATTGGCCATGAAGATGATTGAGCGCTGCCTGGAGTTAAAGCCTGATTTCATGCTCGCGCAAGACATGAAAATGAACATGACAAGGCAAAGCAATCCCGGCGGATATTGATATCCTGTACTTAACCCTTACTTATTTCTGGGGGCCCAGGTGATTTCCCGGCCACCTTTGCTGTGATCTAAGAAACGGGCCAGGGTGAACAGATAATCGCTGAGCCTGTTCAGGTATTGAATAATCAAGGGGTCTATATCCTCGTCTTCATTCAAGTAAACAACCAGACGTTCTGCTCGCCTGCAAACACAGCGCGCAATATGGGCCTGAGCACCTTCGGTTGAACCGCCGGGTAATACAAAATTCTTAAGTTCCGGAAGTTCGTTGTCCATTCGGTCTATCGCTCTTTCCAGATATGCTACATCTTCTTCCACCAAACCCGGTATCACAAAATCAGCATCATGAGCGGTGGCCAGCGTCGAACCTGCAGTAAATAGCCTATTCTGTATTTCAGCCAGCGATTCGATTACCTGGACTTCATTGCCTGCAGCACGCAAGAGGCCGATATGTGAATTCAATTCATCCACAGTACCGTAAGCCTCTACACGCAAATGATGTTTCTTCACTCGTTCGCCACCAAGCAGACCGGTGGTACCATCGTCTCCCTTACGGGTGTAAATTTTCATACAAACCCATTAACAAGCCAGACCGTGAATGGTTTAAAGTAAAATTCCCACCAAAGCTGCATTCAGATAATTAGCCAGAGTTCCACACAATAAGGCCCTGAAACCTAAACGCGCCAAATCAGAGCGGCGCTCCGGTGCTATTTGTCCAATGCCTCCAACCTGAATGGCAATGCTGCTGAAATTCGCAAATCCGCACAAAGCGAATGTGGCAATGGCAATACTCTTTGCTGAAAGAGTACCTTGCTGAATCATAGGAACTAAATCTTTGTACGCTACAAATTCATTCACCACCAGTTTGGTGCCCATCAAGCTGCCGACCTGATTGATTTCAGCAGAAGGAACCCCCATGAGCCAGGCAAATCCTGAGAATATCCAACCCAATATCCATTGCAAACTGAGCGGCTGATGAATCAGGTTTCCAACCAAACCAAGCAGGTAGTTTACAAGGTAAATCAATGCGATAAAACCAATCAGCATGGCAATTACGTTGAGCCCGATTCTTAATCCGTCGGAAGCACCATGAGCAATGGCGTCCAATAGGTTATCATGTTGTTTTTTTACTTCCAGTTGCACCTTGCCTTTGGTTTCAGAGGCTTCGGTTTCAGGCCAGACAATTTTGGCAATAACCAGAGCGGCGGGTGCCGACATCAGGCTGGCAGTGAGCAGGAAACGCGAGTCAATTCCCGTGGAAATGTAATAAGCCATTACCCCCCCGGCTATACAGGCCATGCTGCCGCTCATGCTGGAAAGCAATTCGCTCATGGTCATGCCCTTCACATAAGGTTTAATCAGAAGTTGAGCCTCCACCTGCCCAACAAAAGCGCTGCTTACATTGCTGAGGGCTTCGCTGCCGCTTACACGCATCACCTTGTGCACGAAACGGGCGAAATAGCGGATAAAAAACTGCAAAATGCCCAAATGGTAGGCAATGTTCACAAGCACTGCCACGAAAATGATGGTAGGAATGATCTTGAAGAAGAATATCGTTCCTTGCCCGAACACCGAATTCATCAACTCTGCGCGGACCAGCGGACCAAATACAAAATCTGCCCCCTGATCGGAAAACTCAAGCAACTTATTGATGCCTTTACCCAGGAAGCCAAAAATGCGCTCCCCTAACGAAGTCTTAATTACAAAAAGGGCGAAAGCCAGTTGCAGCAATAATCCGCTGATTACCAAACGGTAATCTACACGTTTCTTATTGTTGCTCATTAACCAGGCCAAGCCCAGAATAAACACAATACCCAGCAAGCCTGTAAAGCGGTCCATGGGCGCAAATATGTAAAACTCGGCACATATTACCGAATGATGAAGCATCATGGTTTCTTATGACGTTCTGGTTTAAGGGAAAATAGGAAGACAAGCTGCATTGTGATGTATTTTTGAAGCATGAAGAAGCAGTTGCTCGCTTTGATTACTTTTCTGCCCCTGACCGGCATTGCTTTAAAGGCACAATCGGCCTGGACCCTGCAGGAATGCATTACTCATGCGCTGCAGCATAATCCTGAAGTGGTTCAGGCCGGTATCACCAGGGAGCAAACCCTGAATAACTTCCAGCAAAGCAAATGGAACCAATGGCCGGACCTCAGTTTAAACTCCGGGCAATTTCTACAGAACGGACGTTCCATTGACCGTTTTACCAACACCTTTACCCAAACCAGGATTTTCAGCAACAACGTAGGCCTGCAAAGCAACGCCCTGCTGTATGCGGGAGGCCAGCTTCGTCATAATGTGCAACAACTGCGCTACACCTATCTGGCTTCCACAGAAGACGAAAAGGTTGTGAACAACAATATTTCTCTGAGGGTGGCCAACCTATACTTGCAGGCACTTCAGGCTAAGGAATTGCTACAGGCCGCAGTAGAAAACAAAAACAGCATCGCCGCTCAACTGGATCGTGCACAGAAGCTATTGCAGGCAGGTGCCGTAGCTGAATCACAGGTGCTGACACTACAGGCGCAACTGAGCGCTGAACAAGTAAATCTGGTCGTAGCCACCAATCAGGTAGAACAAGCACTGACGGGGCTTCGGACACTGCTTTTGCTGCCTTTTGGCGTTGATTTCGACGTGATTGCTCCGAACCTGCCGGTGGGTAAAGAAAAGCCGGAAGATTATCAACCGGACAGCATTTTTCAGATTGCTCAGCAAAACAGGCCCGAAGTAGCTTCTGCCCACAACAAAGTACTCAGCGCCGAATTCGGATTGAAAGGAGCTTACTCAGGTAGATATCCTACCTTAAATGCGGGATTCAATCTGAATACCCTTTATTCCCAGAACGCAAAACGCATTACCGGAACCACCATTTCAGGCACCAGACCCATAGGATTTGTCACAGGAACAAATGAAATTGTGGAAACTGTAGATTTCGCCTACACGCTGCAAACCATCCCGTTCAATAAACAGTTCAGGGATAATCTGGGTCAAAGTGCCGGACTACAGATTAGTTGGTCCATCTTTGGAAAGCGCAACGTAGATACGCGAATTCAGCAAGCAAAACTATCCTTGCAGAGCGCTCAATTACAGGAAACGGCGGTTCGCTATCAACTTTATTCAGAAATAATTACCGCTTACACCGGGTTCAGACAGGCCTATTTGCGTTACGCCGCGAATGCTGATGCACTGGAATTTCAAAACCTGAATTTAAATAATGTTGAGCGCCGATTTGCGTCCGGACAGGCGAACAGCACTGAACTTCAGGTTGCAAGAAGTTCTCGTTTCAATGCTGCTTCGAATCTGATACAAAGCAAATACGAACGGATTTTCCGGCGCATGATCCTTGACTTTTACAGCGGCACCCCCATTCAATTGAACTACTGACTACCCATGACCAGAAAGAAAATTCTCATCATTATTGCATGTATTGCAGCGGCTCTGCTTCTGTTTACATGGATTTTCGGCGGAAAGAAATCCGAATTGCGCGTGAGTACGGAAAAAGCATCACGACGCACCATTACCGAACTGGTATCGGCCAGCGGTAAAATTCAGCCGGAAACTGAAGTGAAAATCAGTGCCGATGTGAGTGGACAAATCATTGATTTATATGTGGCCGAAGGTGATTCAGTAGTTCAGGGACAATTACTCCTGCGCATTAACCCGGAGATTTATGTTTCCACGGTTGACCAGTTGCAGGCCAGTCTTGATAATGCCAGAGCTTCATTGGCCACTACCCAGGCTCAATCAACAAGGGCACAGGCTGCATTGCAACAGGCAGAGAAGATTTTCAAGAGACAGCAAGGGCTTTATGATCAGAAAGTAATTAGCCAACAGGATTATGAATCAGCCGAGGCTCAGTATCAAATTGCCCGTGCCGATGCAGAAAGTGGGCTCAAGAATGTTCAGGCGGCTGCGTTTACGGTGAAGAGTTTCCAGGCTCGTTTGGATGAGGGTCGAAAAAACCTGGGCAGAACAAGTATTTATGCCCCTGTTTCCGGAATCATATCGCAACTAAACAGCAAAAAAGGAGAGCGCGTAGTGGGAACTGCTCAAATGGCAGGAACAGAAATCATGCGCATTGCCGATTTATCTACCATGGAGGTTCAGGTTGATGTAAATGAAAATGATATAATCCGCATACAGAACGGCGACAGTGCACAGGTGAAAATAGATGCCTTCCCTGAAAGTGTATTTCGCGGAGTGGTTACCGAAATTGCCAATTCAGCAAAATTCAATGCAGCTCAGGTAATGAGCGATCAGGTAACCAACTATACGGTTAAAGTGCGCATTCTTCGTAATTCGTACAAGCAATTACTGGTACTTAAAGACCATCCGTTCAGGCCCGGGATGACGGCAACGGTTGATATTGAAACCGAAACAGCCAACAATGCGCTTTGTGTGCCTATTTCGAGTGTTACCACACGAAACCCTGCCTCCGATGAGCAGGATCAATCAACTTCCGGAGAAAAAGGAACTTGGGTATTTAAGTACGACCAAGGCAAAGCTGTTGCCGTTAAGGTAAAAACAGGTCTTCAGGATACCGAGTACTTTCAAATCACCGAAGGAATTAAAGAAGGAGATGAATTAATCACGGCTCCGGGATTGCTCATTTCTAAAACACTTCAAGACGGAAATAAAGTAGTCAAAACAGACCGCAGCAAGCTCTTTGAACAAAAGTAAATCCCTGCATTGACAAGATTGTGAAGGAAATCAAGAACATCGCCATACTTGGCGGTGGAAGCTGGGCTACAGCGCTGGTTAAAATACTCAGCGAAAAGAACAACCTGAATATCAGGTGGTGGATTCGGGATGAAGACACGGCCAGACACATCAACCAATACGGTCGAAATCCAAAATACCTGAGTTCTGTTGGCATTAAATCCTATCAGGTGTACGCGCTGACTAACCTGGCGGAAGTGCTTGAAAACGCCCAACTGGTCATCTTAGCGATTCCTGGTGCATTTTTACATAAAGCACTGGAAAAAGTCAAGCTTCCGGGTGATGCTGCTTATCTGTCGGCAATCAAAGGCATGATTCCCGAAACCAGGCAGGTTGTAGCGCGGTATCTGGAAACAACGCATGCCATTCCATCCAATAGCATAGCTGTATTGTCCGGGCCTTGCCATGCTGAAGAAGTGGCCCTGGAAAAACTTAGTTACCTGACCATCGCTTCATTGGAACAGGAACCGGCGCGTTCGATTGCTGAAATTATAAGCTGCCGCTATATCAGAACTTCAGTCAGCAGTGACCTGTATGGGGCAGAATATGCCGCGGTACTGAAAAACATTTACGCTATTGCTGCAGGCATTGCGCATGGATTGGGTTATGGCGATAATTATCAGGCTGTACTGGTAGCCTCTGCCATCCGCGAAATGGAGCGATTCCTGGATGCTTTGCATGAAGCTCATCGCGACGTAAAAGAATCAGCCTATCTAGGCGATTTATTGGTTACCGCTTATTCTCAATTCAGCCGCAACCGAACCTTCGGAACCATGCTGGGCAAAGGCTACAGTGTGGCCAATGCCCAACTGGAAATGAGCATGGTTGCTGAAGGTTATTATGCTACCGAAAGTGTTTATGCACTCAACCGTGAACTGGGTGTTCACATGCCCCTCCTAGACGCCGTATATCAAATTATCTACCAAAAAAGTCCTGCCGCCCAAACATGGAATTCATTGAACCATGAGTTGAGTTGAGTTGCCGGGGGCAAGTTGTTGCTTGCGCATCTCGATTGGAGCAGTCACCTTGAAAAACTAATTACTCCTTCAACCCTTCGCCGATAATCCTGTACACCGGGTACAAGCGATGTGTCGGCTCGTAATAAGCAGACTTCCTGTAAATCCAATTCAGTTGCGCCTGAGGATCTGCAGCAAAGAGCGGATCGTGGGATTTTCTCAGGGAAAAGGCCTCAGCCAACGTGCTGTCTTCTTTCAATAATCGCGATGCCACATCTTCAAACACATAGGCACTGTAACCTTCTTTCTGTTGCAGTATTTCATCAAAGAAATTCCAACTGAAATAGGAATCCGGAGCCCGTGCACTTAAAACACTAAACAGAAACTGCGCATTCCTCGGGGTAACCGCAACCCAGTAGTCACCCGGATAGACACGCACCGGCATGGTGGTATCACGTGTTTTCACGGAATGGTGCAGAAAATGTCCTTCATAAGGACTGCGCAGCGACTCCCATGACTCTATATAGCTCACTTCCGCCCCCAGCACTCGTTCTTCCTGAAATCGCCTGAGTTGCAATCCATTCCATTGAAGACGTTCTATCACCTCATGCCATGCCTGAGGAATCACGTAAGCATAGGGCACAGAAGCTGAATCAACAGGGAGATAGTTATTGTAATATGGAACGATTTTACTGAATGGGTGGTTTCTCAAATAGGCCAGTCGGGTATGACCGGTAACCTCGCTCGGAATGCGCACTGCTTCATAACCGTGAAACAAAATGGAATCTGTGGCTTCCTGATTCAGTTTCCAACGCAAGTGTGCCATCGAGCCCGGCTTTGTGTGACCGGTCCGGCTGGCCGGCGTGATCGCCCCCATTTTATTGAATTGAACATCATCAGGAATCAGCTTCATGAATTCCCTCATAAAGTCGTAGTTAGCCTTTACCCGCTGCGGAAAAGGCTTAAGCATGTGGGTTTCCACAGTAAAACCAAGACAATGATGCAGCGCTGCAAACCCGGTAGCATAACGACCGGTTTCAAAAAAACCAACAATACCACTATCGGGCACCTCACTTCTGGTTTCCACATAAGGGCAAACCTTCCAGCCTGCGTGGTTCAGTGAAGTATCCAATTTCGGTTTCAATTGACTCAGCCAAAGTCGAAGGGCCGGGTCTAATTTGGCCGGATGGCTGGCGAAATAGGTTAAGGTATATTGATAATCTGCGCCATTACTGGTGTGATTATCAATGAACAGATCGGGTTCAACTTCTGTAAAAAACCGAATGAAGGCCTGTGCATTTCGGCTGTCGGCCTTGATGAAATCGCGGTTTAGATCAAGGTTTCGGGCATTTCCCCGGAATCCGTATTCATCCGGCCCATTTTGATTCGCCCGACTGCAACAGCTTCTGTTTCTGACTCCATCCACATTATACTGTGCTATTACATAAACCGTGAATGAACGCAGCAAATCATTCCATGCTTCCTGATGCTCCAGAATATCGCGCATCAGCATCATACTGGCGTCCACGCCTTCAGGCTCACCAGGATGTATCGCGTTATTAATGAGGAGTACCGGTTTCCGGTAAATTGGAGCCTTCGCCCTCGAGGCATTCAGGGTAAAAACGTTGATATCGAGTCCGCCATCTGATTTTCCAATGGAAAAATAACGGGCCCCAAGTTGCTTGTACCGCTTCAGTTTGGCGTGCCTCGCCGCCAGTTCACGGTAAAAATCATTCACTTCCGAGTATGTCGCTGTATGGCCTGAATCGCGTTCGAAATGAGTGAGCAGCGACTGGGCCGAAAGCGGAAGTGGAATCAGCAGCCCCAGCAGGAAGTTCCTGAAATTGCGCATCAACGAAGCCTGTCCATATTACGCACCAGTAACTCATCTTTCCATATTCCCCGCATGGCCAGGGAAATACTGACCAGCATCAGCAGCGGAAATAGAAACATGATACCGATTCGACCTTCTACACCGGTTTGCTCCATCAGTTGAGCCGATATGTTTCGATAACGCAGGTAAGCCATGATAGACGTAAGTACCACCATCGCCATCAAGATCCAGCAGTATAGTAATTGCAGTTTTCTATTTTTAAAAAGGAAGATGATATAGCCTGATAAACCCATGATGGCAGCCATTAACAACAGACTAAACACTTCAGTGACCTTCACTTCATTAATGGTACTTGAGGTGAAGGTAAGGGTGGCCGCTTTTGCACCGCTGGCGGAATAATATGGCCAAGCGCCGAACAAGGCAAGTGCCGACAACAGGGTTACCGCCAAGAGGAATAGCGATTGAATGCGCTGTATCATAAGGCAAAGATAATGGCGGTTTTAATCTGCAAAGGCTTGGATAACTTTGCAGTCTCATGGAAGATGTATTTGTGATTGATGCGCTTCGCACTCCGGTGGGAAAATTCGGAGGAAGTCTTGCGGGTGTGCGCCCGGACGATCTGGCGGCTCATATCATCAGCGCGGTGCTGAAACGCAATCCCCAGGTTGATTCACGGCAAATTGACGAAGTAATCTTCGGAGCGGCGAATCAAAGCGGGGAAGATAATCGCAACGTGGCCCGTATGGCCTCATTGCTTGCTGGATTACCGGTGGAAATTCCGGGCTATACCGTAAATCGCCTCTGCGCCTCAGGACTTCAAAGCATCATCAATGCTTACGCCAACATCCGCAGCGGAATTGGCAACCTGTATCTGGCCGGTGGTGTGGAAAGCATGACCCGCGCCCCGTTTGTCATGGCCAAATCGGAACAAGCCTTCCCACGGAATGTAGATATTTATGACACCACCATAGGATGGCGATTTACCAATCCCAGACTGGCTGCGATGTACCATCCCTATTCCATGGGTGAAACGGCAGAAAATGTAGCCGAACAATTCCATATCAATCGTGAAGACCAAGACAGGTTCGCCTTCGAGACGCAATTGAATTGGAAAAATGCGCAGGAAGCGCGGCAATTTGATGCTGAACTTGCACCTGTTCCTATTCCGCAGAAAAAAGGGGATCCTATTTTCTTTGCTGTAGATGAACACCCGCGTTTAAGCACCCCTGAAACGTTGGCTACACTTAAACCCGCATTCCGTAAAGATGGCAGCGTAACGGCAGGAAATTCTAGCGGACTAAATGACGGAGCAGCATGTTTGATTCTCGCAGGGGAACATATGCTGAAAGGAATGAACGTCAAGCCTTTAGCCCGAGTAGTTTCCGTTGCTGCGGCGGGCGTAGATCCGGCGATTATGGGTATTGGTCCGGTACCTGCCGTACAGAAAGCGCTGAAACAAGCCGGGTTAACGGTAGCCGATATAGATGTTTTTGAATTAAATGAAGCATTCGCTGCTCAGGTATTGGCCAGCATGCGTGCCTTGGAAATTCCCAGAGAAAAAGTGAATCTGCGCGGAGGTTCTATAGCCATAGGACATCCACTGGGTGCTTCCGGAGCGCGTATTTCCACTACATTACTACACCTTATGCAGCAAAACGGGTATCGCTATGGTGTGGCTACCATGTGTGTTGGGGTAGGCCAAGGCGTAGCCATTGTGTATGAAAACATGGCATGAGGTTTCGGCTGGACATCAGCTATAAAGGAACCAACTTCTACGGTTGGCAAAAACAATCGGATAAGCCCACTGTTCAGGGCACCCTCGAAGAAGTGCTGTCAATCCTGCTCAGACAACCTGTCGCTACTACCGGCTGCGGGCGCACGGATACCGGTGTGCATGCGCGGTTTTTCCCCCTTCATTTTGAATGCGAAGCGCCAATCCCGAATCATTTTCTATACAGGATCAACAGCCTGCTGCCGCAGGAAATAGCGGTACTCAATTTTGAGCCCGTTTCGGAGCATTTTCACGCACGCTTCAATGCCATTTCGCGCACTTATCGATACTACCTTCATTTTGTAAAAGATCCGTTTAA
>JAGWYC010000332.1 GCA_018969565.1 Bacteroidota bacterium
CAGTTTTGCAGCCGGATGTGGTTAAAATAAGCGAGGAAATAAATAACCATAGAATGGGGTTGAATTTATTGAGGTGGAACATGGTACAAGAATCCGAATTGCATGGAACGCTTCCGGTTTTGCTTTCAGGGGCAGGCTTCTTCCATACACCAACTGCTGAATTGGGTTTGCAGACCTATGTAATTTCTTCCGCGCCCTCCCCGTGGTACTTATCTTTTTGGAATTAATTTTGAATTGCTGAAGCTGATGTTGAAGAAAATCCTGAAAATATCCGGTATTGCCTTAGGGCTGCTCACGTTGGTTGCATTGTTATTGCCTTTTGTGTTCAAGGGGAAAATCATCCGCGCGGTAAAGAACTATGCCCAATCGGCTTTGCTCGCAAAGGTTGATTTTAACGATGATGTTCAAATCAGTTTATTCAGGAGTTTCCCTTCCCTGAGCATAGGTATCAGCGATGTGCGTATATCGGGCGTGGATTCTTTTGCTCAGGATACGCTGCTCAAAGCAGACCGTGTGTCCCTTTCCGTGAATGTGATGTCGTTATTTGGCTCCGGTCCTGTGGAAATTTCCAAGGTAACGCTGAACAAACCGGGAATTCACCTGAAGGTGCTTGAATCGGGAAGGGCCAACTGGGATATCACAAAACCGGACACAGCCGTAAAGCCGATTGATACCACGGCTTCAAACTTCAAACTGGCTTTGCAGGAACTCAGCCTGAAAGATGCCACATTGGAATACGACGACCGTTCCCTCGGAATGAACCTGCTGCTGAAGCAATTGCAGCATGAGTTAAGCGGTGATTTTACGGCTGACCGCTTCACATTGCATACGGCTACCCAAATTCCTGATTTTAATCTGAGTTACGGGGGTATTTCCTGGCTTTCACATGTAAACACCGATTTGAAGGCAGATTTGGATATGGATATGAAGGCCATGCGCTTCAGTTTTAAACAGGGTAATCTGGTCCTGAATGCGCTGAATCTGGGCGCTGAGGGATTTGTGGATCTGAATGATGCGAATATGGAAATGGATTTGCGCGTAAAGGCGCTGCAGCAGGATTTTAAATCCTTCATATCCATTCTGCCCGGCATGTATCAGCCTTCTTTTAAAAACATGCAGGCTGCAGGAAAGCTGGAATGTGCCGTCTTTGTGAAGGGGATATACAGCGAAAGCAACATGCCGGCTTTCCAGGCGAAACTCAATATTCAGGACGGGAGTTTCCGTTATCCCGATTTGCCACACGGAGCGGAGCAAATTCAACTGGCGCTGCTGGTGGATAATCCTGATGGCATCGCCGACCATACCCAAATTGACCTGAGTAAGTTCCATGCCGTACTCGCCGGAAAACCGCTTGATGCATCCCTGCAGGTGAAAACTCCCGTTTCTGACCCTGAATTGAAAGCTTCCCTGCGTGGAGATCTTGACTTAGGCCGTTTTGCAGGTTTAATTCCATTGGAAGCAGGAACCAAATTAAGTGGTCTGGTGCATGCTGATATCCGCGCAGCAGGACGCTATTCGGCTATTGAAGCAGGAAGATATGAAGACTTCCTCGCAGAAGGAGGCATTGGACTAAATCAGATTTTATACAGTTATGGTTCAGGGCAACCCGCCATGCAATTGCAATCTGCCCAATTAGATTTCACACCGAAGCAGGTGAATATGCCTGTGTGCGTTGGAACTTATGGGCAATCAGATTTTAACCTTACAGGCAGTTTGCGTGATTTTATTGCCTATGCACTCGGTAAATCTACTTTGCAGGGCACCCTGGACTGTAATAGTAAATTGTTGAACATCAACGAGTTCATGAGCACCTCTGCGCCTGCAACACCTGCAGCTACAGATACCTTGCCCCTTGAAGCCATTGTATTACCCCGCGACCTTACTATGGCTATTGCCATGAAGGTTGATAAGCTGATTTACGATAATCTGACCCTGGAAGCCGTAAAAGGGAATGCCCGCCTTGAAGATGGCAAACTGGACCTCAGCGGCCTGAGCGCAGGATTATTGGGAGGAACCATTGCACTGGATGGAGCTTATGACAGCCGAAACAGCGACAATCCGACTGCCGGTTTGAACATCCGGGCTACCTCAATCAGCATTCCTGAGAGTTTTCGCTATTTCCCCATCATTCAGAAATTTGCTCCGGTGGCACGTTATGCGAAGGGCTTGTTTTCCGCCGATGTCTCCTTCAACAGCGTGTTCAATCACCTGCTCAAGCCCAATTACCAAACAGTGGATGTGAAAGGGGTGGTGCGCATCAGCCAGGCA
>JAGWYC010000333.1 GCA_018969565.1 Bacteroidota bacterium
CCGACACAGCGCGACACCCTTACCCTGAACATCGTGGTGAACTGGGGTGCCGGTATTCTGGCTTCCATGCCAACAGATGAACCGGCTGTTTACCCCAATCCGGCTTCAGATATGATGCATGTGGTAAACCCTTCAGCCGAACCAATTCAATTGGTGCTGCACACCCTGGAAGGCAAGCAACTCGGTCCGCAAATCACGGTGCAACCCGCTGAAAAAACCGGACTTCCCATGAATCACCTGCCCAGCGGAATTTACTTGCTTACGCTGAAATCACCCGCGTACAGAAAAACCGTACGGGTGGTTCATCCCTAAGTCTTCGCTGATAAGTTAAACCAGGATGCAATGGTCTATTGAAGCCGGCGCCTGGCTGCTGCTGCCGATTATTCTGCTATCGGCGGCCTTCACCTGGCTGCTGTACCGCAATCATCCTTTCAGAAGGGAAGATGGCAGCACGCCTCCCGTAGTATGGCTCATGGCTCTGCTGCGCTTTCTGGCCCTTTTTCTGGTTTTATTGCTGCTGCTTTCGCCAATAATCCGCCTTCGTAAAAATCAGGTAGAACAGCCTTTGCTCCTCATTTTCGCCGATCGAAGTCATTCTATCGGAGTTCTTGCCGACAGCGCAAGAATCGCCCAATGGTACCAAACGGGGTTGAATGAGGAAGCGGGTCAGGTTTTTGGTACTGCGTCGGTTAGGGTCATCCCCTTCGGATGTGGTATTGAACAAAAGCAAGAAGGCCTTCAGCAACCATGCACCGATATGGAACGAGCCTTTCGCGAGGCCGCCGACCGATTTGCCGGGCAACATATCGGCGCTGTTGTGGTTATCAGCGATGGTCTGGCAACCGCGGGTTTGAATCCCGCCTATCTCAAAAATCCTTTTCGTGCTCCATTGTACACTCTTGGTATGGGTGATACCGCCGTTAAAAGAGATTTGTATGTGCGCAAAGCCGAAGCGCCCCGTGTAGTGTTCATGGGCAATGAACTCACGGTGGAAGCCGATATAAGTGCAAAGGGTTTCGAAGGTAAAACGCTGCAGGTGCTGCTGCAGGAGGAAGGAAATACGCTGGCGCAACAAACAGTGAAGCCAACAGGCAACCCTCCTTATGCCCGACTTCGATTTCCCGTACAGGCCAAAACGCCGGGTTTACGCAAGTTTAAGGTTGTGGTGTTGCCCGAAGCGGGTGAATGGTCGCTGCGCAACAACAGCGCAGTGGCATTAACTGAGGTGGTGGATGAAAAACAGAAAGTGGCAGTGGTTTATGCCGGGCCTCATCCTGATATCGGCGCCATGAAAGCGGCACTTGCTGAAGCTCCGGCTTTCGAAACTTCAGTCTTCGACCTCGCTTCTTTCAAAAAACAGGCAGCAGAAACCTACGATCTGATTATATGGCACCAGATACCCGGAGTTGGTGCAGATGCTTCTGAAATACAGCAACGTGCCGCCGCTGCCGGAGTCAACATGTTCTATATCCTTGGACCAAATTCACGTACCGATGTACTTGGGCAATTGGAACCGGCCCTGCGCATCAGCGCACCTGGATCGCGCAGCACGGAAGCACAGGGTATGTGGAACAGCGCATTCAGCGGATTCGTCCCGGAACAAGGCTGGGAGGATGCTATGTCCACCTTGCCGCCCATGCAGGTGCCCTTTGGTAACTATGCACGCAGCGAGGCTCTGGAGGTGGCTGTTTGGCAGAAAATAGGATCTGTAAACACTTCCAACCCCCTGATTGCCTTTAGCAATACCGGAGGACGAAAATCAGGGTTTGTGCTCGGCGATGGCTTGTGGCGCTGGCGTATGTATCAGTTTGCGCGGAGCAGAAGTCACGAAGCCTTTGACCGTTTCCTGTTACGCCTGATTCGCTACTGTGCAGTGCGCGGTAACCGGAAACTTTTCCGCGTAGAACCGGTGAAGCAGGTTTTTGGTACAGACGAGTATGCTGTTTTAGACGGGGTGCTGCTCGACAAGTCCATGACCGCGGTGGCAGGTAAGCGCATACAGGTTCAGTTTGAAGGTCCCGGAGATTTCCGCAGCAGTATGGCCATGAGTCCTTCGGGCAACGGATACCGACTGGAGGCGGGAAACCTTCCTCCGGGAACCTACCGGTACAAAGCAGTTATAGAAGGGATGCCGGGGCAAAGTACTTCAGGTACGTTTATGGTAATGGAACAACAAAGGGAGTTACAGCAGTTGCAGGCCGATTGGCAGGCTATGCGTCAGCTTTCGCGGAACAATGGTGGCATCTTTGCTCCGGCTGCT
>JAGWYC010000026.1 GCA_018969565.1 Bacteroidota bacterium
GAATACGATTGGCGGACCGCCGTTTTCATCCGGATGAAAACGTCCATGGAATCATAAACAGGACCCGCATGAACCATACTGAAGGATATGTCAATCAATCGAAACAAATCGGTAGCGGCCAGGTTTGCATAAGTGGAATTGTGTTGTTCCTGGCTGTAGAGTGCATCGGGTTTAATTACCGAAGCCCTGAGCAGCATTTCAGGATTCAGGGGATAACCATTCAGCACAAAACAATTAGCTCCGGCATTGCGGTAAATGGTATCAGCCATTCCTGCATTTCTGTATGTTTCCGGTGTTTCCAACTCATACCACACTTTGCGGATAATGCGCTTTCGAATGTCGCCGGCAGAAATAAATGCTTTGATGGAAGCCTGTGCCTGCCTGCGCTGGGTGTCGAGTTCAAAACGTACCAGTTCTTTGTTGAAGGTGAAATATCCTTTGTTGCGAACTGCCGTGCTGACACTTGAACGTGCAGCATCGAGTTCGTCGAAGATTAAAGGACGCGATGGACGCAAATCTGCATTCTGAAGCGCTATTGCTGCAATGGCCCTGATGCTGTCATTGCTGCATATAACTTCTACATCTGAAATATGATACCGACTGCCCGGGTAAATCTTATAGCTTACAGTGGCCTTCTTGCGACGTCCTGTCCATACCCAATGCACTCTGCTGTCAAAATAGCCGTGATTAAATAAGAACTTTTCCAGGTTTTCAGCGCTGAGTTCTACCAGAGCCGTATCCAGCAATACCGGCGCTTCGCCGATATCATTCCGCAATTTGCTGCGCCAGGCGCTGCGTTCATTCTTTTCAGGCTTCCTGAACGTAGTTCCTTTCTTGTACAGCCACAGGTAAAATGGCAAGCTTCCAAACAAGATTTTGCGATTAGGTTTGTGAAGAATCTGTCCGCGTAAATCCTGACTTTCCTCCAGCGGCTGCTCCAATTTTATGGTATTGCGCACCAGCAGATAACGCTCATCGGGCACAAGTTTTTTCAGATTACATGAAGCAGAAAGCATGAACAGCCCGACCAGCCATAATTTAATACGCAACATATTCGGATATTCGCGCCGGGTATATGCCATCTCAATCTGAAATCAAGCTGTTCAACAGTTTAAAACTGAAGAAATTCAGACAAAAATACGGCCTGTTTGTGGTTGAGGGGCTAAAAACTGTTACCGAGCTGTTGCATTCTTCACTGGATGTGCAGCAAATACTGGTGGACAGAGATTTTGATGTGCCGGCAGGAAACACTCCGGTTCACCTGATTTCAAAACAGGAAATGGCCCGGCTGAGCAGTATGGAAACTCCTCCCGGGATTCTCGCTGTGGCAGCGGTTCCTGTGTATAGTCCCGTTTCATTGTTTTCTGAAGCATCCGGTCCTGTTCTGGCACTGGATGGTATAAGAGACCCCGGAAATCTGGGCACCATCATTCGCATCGCCGACTGGTATGGCATTGGAGATATTCTGCTTTCAGAAGAATGCACGGATGTGTACAACCCGAAGTGTTTACAGGCCAGTATGGGTTCGTTTCTGCGTGTTCGCTGTCACTACGGAAACTTGCAGGAGTTGCTGCCATCCACCGGGCTTCCTGTTTTAGGCTGCACCCTACGGGGCCGGAACATCAGGGAATTTGCCCTCCCAGAACGCTGTGTGGTGCTCATTGGAAGTGAATCACACGGCATCTCTGACCACTTAATGCCACTACTTACGCATCAAATCAGCATACCCCGTTTCGGAAAAGCTGAAAGCCTGAATGCGGCCATTGCCACGGCCATTGTGTTAGACCGTTGTGTGCACTGAACCGGTGCAGATTCCTTAACGGCCCTTGCCGAAGTTGAAATCTGTGAGCAAGGGATGAAAAACCCAGTATCCTTTGCTGTCGCGGGCAAAATAATGGTAATCTCCGCTGGGCACCTTGAAAGAAGGCTCATCCGGCGCATCTTCATAGGCTTTCGTTAGTTCGCTGAGCACCACGATATCACGAGAAGGTTCATAACGAAGGCTGATAACGGCCTGATCCGCGGCCTCCACAACCCAGCGAAGACATGGTTCATAATCACCTTCTTTCCTGCGGAAAACCGGCACACCAAACAACACACCTTCCCCCCTGTTCAGGTTGAGTACATCCATTATTTTCCGATTGGTACGCGCATCGGCACCATCGTATCCCAATAATAGGTAGTAGGTGTTTTTCTTGAATTTGAAGGGTTGGATGTTGTAGTATAAGGCACCGGGCCATCGCGACGCATCCGTTTCAGCGTAAGTGATATCGGGTATTTTATTTCGAGCAGTGTCCAGCAAAGCTTCCAGTTTCCACTCCTTTTTTACCCGGTACTGCACATAACCGAAATACAAGTGCCGACCATCTTTCAAAATCAGGTTCCAGGTAAAGAGGCGGCATTTGTTGTCTGCGGCCTGCAACACCGATACGGCAGCCTGTTTCAAGGTATCAAAAGGATAATCCCATGAGTTCGGCAAGGCCAGAAGTTCGCCCAGGCGCTGATAAACTTCGAGGGCTGCGCTGCGACGCTGTGCATCGGTTTTTGCGGCCACGAACTGCCTCGACACAGGACCAAGCAATTGTTCTTCCCTGTTGAAATGGTAAAAACCCGAAGTATCCTGAGCGTACAAACAGGAGATGGTCGCCATGAAAGGCAAAGACAGGAGATACTTAAGATTCATCTTTGGTAGAAACAGCGCCCGGGCGCAAAAATTGTGTTGCAGTTGGGCTTTAAGCGCTTCAAACCAAAGCTTCAATCACCATGGCGCTGGCACCGCCGCCGCCATTACAAATTCCGGCAGCCCCGAAACGAGCGTTTTTATCCTTCAGTACATGAAGCAGCGTAACCAGAATTCTGGCCCCTGAGGCGCCCAGAGGGTGACCGAGCGAAACGGCACCACCATGGACATTAACGGTTTCGGGATTCAGGCTAAGCAGTTTGTTATTGGCAATACCCACTACAGAAAACGCTTCATTCAATTCCCAGAAAGAAATATCCGATTGCTGCAAGCCTGCGCGTTGTATGGCCAGAGGCAGCGCTTTGCTGGGAGAAGTGGTAAACCATTCCGGAGCTTGCTCAGCATCAGCAAATCCGCGGATGTAACCCAATGGCTTGATACCCAGCGCTTCTGCTTTTGCCTTGCTCATGAGCACCAGGGCAGCAGCCCCGTCGTTCATGGTGCTGGCATTGGCAGCGGTAATGGTTCCATCTTTCTGAAATACAGGTTTCAGTGCGGGGATTTTATCAAAGCGCACATTTTTGTACTCTTCATCTTCAGAAATCACCTTAGGTTCACCGGATTTCTGTGGAATTTCCACCGGAACCACTTCCGCAGAAAATTTGCCCTCTGCCCAGGCTTTGGCACTGCGCTGATAGCTTTCTATGGCAAAAGCGTCCTGTTCTTCTCGGGAAATTTTATGCTCAGAAGCACATAATTCTGCGCAATTGCCCATCATGGTTCCACTATAAACGTCCGTCAAGCCATCATACTGCAGTCCATCGAGCATGGTGATACTGCCGTATTTAAAACCGTTTCTGGAACCCGGCAGGTAATGCGGCACCTGACTCATGTTTTCCATTCCGCCGGCAACCACTATATCATTGTGGCCGAGCATAATGCTTTGAGCACCGAGCGCCACAGCTTTCATACCACTGGCACATACCTTGTTTATAGTAGTGCAAGGCGTATGATCACCCAAACCGGCAAAACGAGCCGCCTGTCGCGCGGGAGCCTGTCCAAGACCGGCCTGAAGCACCGAACCCATAAACACTTCCTGAACAATGGCGGGGTCTATCCCGGCCTTTTCAATAGCGCCACGAATGGCAATAGCTCCGAGTCTGGTAGCAGATACAGAAGACAAAGAGCCGTTAAAGCTGCCCATTGGGGTGCGCACGGCTGCGGCAATCACTACGTCGTTGGTCATGAATCAGAATGAGGTCACAAAATTACTACGCGGGACGTGAAATTGAGTGCCTCCCGGTTTCCTGATGCAATTACTGCTTCCGCAAAGGGGAAAGAAGTAATTTTGCAGTACTCCATGCTTGAAACGGTTCTTTCTCCTGCCCTGTTCCCGCTGCATCAATCAGCCATTGAAACGAAGAATGTTGTGGTTATTGACATCCTGAGGGCCACTTCCACGATTTGTGAAGCGCTGCATCAGGGCGCTAAGGAGATTATAACAACAACCAGCCCAGAAGAAGCACTTGGCTATCGAAGCAAAGGTTTTTTATGCGCAGCAGAAAGAGATGGTATTACCGTACCGGGATTTGAACTTGGTAATGCGCCTCAGGATTATACCAGCGAACTGGTTAGAGGCCGAAGCATTGCATTGACTACCACCAATGGTACACGTTGTTTGCGCATGAGTACCGGAGCCCATCAGGTTTTCGCCGGCAGTTTCCTGAACATTTCCACGCTTGCTTCCTATCTGATACAGAATAAAAAACCCGTGTTGCTGTTCTGTGCGGGCTGGAAAGACAGGTTCAATCTGGAAGATACTTTTTTTGCCGGGGCGTTGGCAGCGTTACTTAAAGATACGTTCAGCGCGGATTGCGATGCAACCCTTGCCGCCATTCACCTGTGGGAAACGAATAAGGACCGGGCTGCGGATTTTCTGCACCAGGCATCGCATGCGCAAAGGTTCCGACATTTACAGCGGGAGTCTGATGTGGACGTATGCCTGCGCAGGGATACTGCTCCGGTGCTTCCACTCTTCAAAGACGGCGTTATCAGGAATCACATCGAAACCCCATCCCTGCATATCGGGTAAATTTCCTTGTGATTTTTTTTCGTTCCTTTTAGGTTTGTTCAGGCAGCCGTATAAATTTGCAGCCGGTAAAAAAGCCTCATAATCAATCGTCCTGTGATGAAAAAAATGATGTTCGGATGGTCAGGCGCTAAGCTTCTTCTTTGGGCTTCGCTGCTGCTGACTTCAACCTTGGCACCTCTTTCCGTTTTTGCTCAGGCAGATCCGGCAAGTGACGTCATCCCCGCTCCAAAGGAATTCTCCCTGTCCACTGCCGACCTGGTGTATTACGCCTATTGGTTGTTGGCCCTGTTGGTGCTGTTGGTGATTGTGTACATCTTCAACATTGGCGCTGCCAGTGAAAAACTTACCGGCCGCACCGTAATCAACTGGACCAAAGTAAACGCCTGGTTGTCCATCATCTTCCTGGTAGCCGGATCTGCAGGCGTTGCCTATGAACTGGTTTATCACGGTAAACTTCTGCTTCCTGAAGCTGCCAGCGCACATGGTGACAGCATTGATAACATGTTCAACTGGACCTTTGGCTTCACCTTCGCGGTGTTTGTAATCACCGAGGTGCTGCTGTTCTGGTTCCTGTTCAAATACCGCCACAAAGAAGGACGCAAGGCAGCATATTACTTCCACAATAACCAGTTGGAAGTAATATGGACCGTAATCCCGGCCATTGTTCTAACCTTCCTCGTATTGCGTGGTTATTCCACCTGGCATAAAATTACGCAAACCCCTGAGCCTAAAGCAAAGCAAATCGAAGTCTTTGGATATCAGTTTGGCTGGAAAGCCCGTTATGCCGGCGATGACAACAAATTCGGCGAATCAAACTTTAACTTCATTGACCCTGCCACCAACGAACTTGGTCTGGCTATAAAACCAACAGTGGTAGCGCTCCGCGATACTTTGATGGCTGATACCGGACGACTTGGTAACGACTTGAGAAATCTTTCTTCCATGTTGAAAACCAAAGCTGACCAACTCGCTAAGATGAGCCTGGCAGCAGATGGCAAAGCTTACACTGACCTCGAACGGGAAATGGAAGACATCCGAAATGGCAACAAAGCATCTGAACTGCGCAAAATGATCAAACGAAAAGGGGTTCAGATTCAGCGCATCAACGCCACTCTTGACAGCAAAGATGTGTTCAACGAAGCGGCAAACGATGATAAAATCACCACAGAAATACATTTGGTGAAGGGTCAACCTTACACCTTCCGTTACCGCGCAAGGGACGTAATCCACAGCGCATATATGCCCTATTTCAGAGCACAAATGAACGTAGTACCCGGTATGATGACATCCTTCACGTTCACTCCTACCAAAACCACGAAGCAGATGCAGGATGAGTTAAAGAATCCTGAGTTTAACTTCTATCTGTTTTGCGCTAAAATCTGTGGAAGCGCGCATTACAACATGAAAATCAAAATTGTGGTAGAATCCGAAGCTGAGTACAACGCCTGGATTGAAAAACAGAAGCGTGTAGTAGATCCGGTGCAGCCTGCAACACCTGTAGCACCCGCAGAAGCGAAAGACACCACAGCAAATCCCAAAACTGCTACTAATCGAAACATCAAGCCTTCATTGGCCATGGGTTTCTAATTATTAAGACTATTCAAGAAAAAAAACAACGAGATGAGTACCGCAGCAGCACACGGCGCACACGCAGATGCTCATGAGCATCATCACGAGAGCTTCATCCGTAAATACATCTTCAGTACCGATCACAAAATGATCAGCCGACAGTTCCTGATTACGGGAATTGTAATGGGCGTGATAGGTATGATGATGTCTATTTTGTTCCGTCTTCAACTGGCGTGGCCCGACCAAAAGTTTGCCATACTGGAATTTTTCTTAGGCCGTTGGGCGAAAGGCGGGGTACTGGATGCCAACTTCTACATGGCCCTGGTAACCATACACGGCACCATCATGGTGTTCTATGTGTTAACCGCCGGCTTGTCAGGAACATTCAGTAACCTCTTAATTCCATTACAATGCGGGGCTCGGGATATGGCTTCACCCTTCCTGAATATGCTCAGCTATTGGTTCTTCTTCCTTTCATCGGTGGTATTATGCTGGAGTTTCTTTGTAGAAACCGGTCCTGCATCTGCCGGTTGGACCGTTTATCCTCCGTTAAGTGCACTTGAAAAAGCAATGCCCGGTTCTGGATTTGGAATGACCTTGTGGCTTGTTGCCATTGCTCTGTTTATCGTATCAGCACTGTTGGGTGGTGTGAATTACATCAGCACCGTATTAAATATGCGTACCAAAGGCATGAGCATGAACAGATTGCCTCTGACCATTTGGGCGTTCTTTTTCACCGCTATCCTTGGTTTGCTTTCTTTCCCCGTATTGCTCGGTGCAGCACTGTTCCTGATTTTCGACCGCAGCTTCGGCACATCTTTCTATCTGAGTGATATCTGGCTGAATGGTGTAGGTGCATTGGAAAATGTTGGTGGAAGCCCTATCCTCTATCAACACTTGTTCTGGTTCCTTGGACATCCTGAGGTGTACATCATTTTGATGCCTGCTTTGGGTATTACTTCCGAAGTAATCGCCACCAATGCACGAAAGCCAATTTTCGGTTATACAGCCATGGTTATTTCGCTGATGGGCATTTCCGTGCTCTCCTTCATCGTATGGGGACACCACATGTTCATTACCGGTATGAATCCTTTCCTGGGTTCGGTGTTTATGTTCCTGACCCTGGTAATTGCAGTTCCTTCTGCCGTTAAGGTATTTAACTACCTCACTACACTCTGGCGCGGTAATATTCGATTTACACCCGCCATGCTGTTTGCGATTGGACTGGTATCATTCTTCATTTCAGGCGGTCTTACCGGCATTTACCTTGGAAATGCTGCACTGGATATCAACCTTCATGACAGCTATTTCGTGGTGGCTCACTTCCACCTGGTAATGGGTTCTGCAGCGATATTTGGTATGTTCAGCGGTATTTACCACTGGTTCCCGAAAATGTTCGGTCGCCTGATGAACAATACCCTGGGCTATTTCCACTTCTGGTTGACTTTCATCGCAGCCTATCTGGTATTCTTCCCCATGCACTTTATGGGCCTGGCCGGTGTTCCCCGTCGATACTATGCGTTCAGTGTATTGCCCGAATTCAATGTATGGCTGGAGGTGAATCAGCTGATTACCGTTGCCGCCATCATGGCAGGATTTGCGCAGGTATTGTTCCTGTGGAACTTCTTCTACAGCATTTACCGTGGCAAAAAGAGCGGACCTAATCCATGGAATTCCAATACCCTTGAATGGTCAACTCCCGTTGAGCATATCCACGGCAACTGGCCCGGAGAAATTCCTACTGTTTACCGTGGGCCCTATGAATACAGCCGCGAAGACCGCGAAGAAGATTTCTATCCTCAGCATATTCCCGGTGATGATGAAGGCCATGGGCACGGCGCTCCAAAGACCAAAACTGCTCCGGTGCATACCGAAGAAGCCCCCGCGGCGACCGGTGGAAACGTTTTGTTCTCCGCATTGAAGAAAGTACTCGGTTTCAGCCCACGGTGAGCTGAAAGAATATGAAATTAAACAAGCATCGCTTATTCAGACAGGTAGGAAGACTTTCCTACCTGTCTGTTTTTATACTCATCCTGTTGGGGGGAATTGTGCGTTCCACAGGTTCTGGAATGGGCTGCCCTGACTGGCCAAAGTGCTTTGATCGTTTGGTGCCTCCTACCTGTGCATGCCAACTTCCACCGGATGCAGAAAGCCGGCTGAATTTAAAGCGGGAGGAAAAGCTGGAAAAATTTGCATCACTCCTTGAAAAGCTGGGCATGGGCGACAAAGCCATTGAAATACGCAAAGACCCGCGCCTTCGCCTTCATGAGCCGTTTAATCCGCTGAAGGCCTGGATTGAATATATCAACCGACTTTATGGAGCGCTTACCGGCTTATTTGTATTTTTATTGCTGCTGCTATCGCTCAATTACCTGCGGAGCAAACCGACTGTATTCTGGCTTACCCTGGCGGGTTTTGTACTCACATTCTTCAATGCATGGCTGGGTTCAAAGGTTGTTGTAACCAACCTGTTACCCGGACTTGTGAGCATGCACTTCATGTTGAGTTTTGGTGCCGTGATTTTTTTCATGGCTGCGGTGATGTGGCAACAGGAACCCCAAGTGCGATTCACCCCGAAACCTTCGTTTAATCTCTGGGCCGGCCTTGCTTTCATATCGCTGATTCAAATTAGTCTTGGCGCATTGGTTCGCGAACGCGTGGATATGCTCGAACATTACGGGAGCCTGACACAAGAAAACGGATGGCTGAACATGGACGCCATGGGTCGTTTGTTTCTTCTTCACAGGGGCATGAGCATGCTGATTCTTGGCATACATGCCATCATTTGGTGGCGCACCTTCAAAACCACTTCAAGAGATGCACGTTATTTCCAACTACAGAATATCATGATGCTGTTGTTCCTGGTGCAAATCAGCACCGGTGCCATAAACACCATGTATCCCTTTCCGATGGTTGCACGAATATTACACATCCTTCTGGGCAGTATTTGCTTTGGAATACAATTATATCTGAGTCTTTCATCCTTGCGTCAAACAAAAAAGATTCAAAACGGGTTACCCGCATAAGCACAAATCCATGAGTGCCAATCCTTCAAAATTGTTAAAAGATTACCTGGAGCTCATCAAGTTCAGGTTAACAGCCTCTGTAGTGGGGAGCGCGCTGTTCGGCTATCTGGTAGCCGTTAAAGTGCTTCATACCCATGATTTCAGCATGGTGAAGGCATTAGGCGTTGTGCTTGGTGGTTTTTTTACGGTGGCTGCCTCCAACGGGCTCAATCAACTTATTGAAAAAGAGCAGGATTCCCTGATGAAGCGCACCAGTGCCCGACCGATTGCGATGGGTCGTATCAGCGAAGCCGAAGCACGTTTATTTTGCTTGCTCAGTGCATTTGCCGGCTTTGCCATTTTATGGATTGCCTGCAATCCCTTGTCTGCGTGGTTAGGCCTGATATCGCTTGTGCTTTATGCATTTTTATACACGCCATTGAAAGGCGTGACACCCCTAAGTGTATTGGTAGGTGCCTTCCCGGGTGCTTTGCCACCATTAATCGGCTGGACTGCCGGTTCCTATGAGTTGGACGCCATGGGACTTACCTTGTTCGGATTTCAATTTTTCTGGCAATTTCCGCATTTCTGGAGCATCGCCTGGATGCTTCACGACGATTATCAGGCGGCGGGTTACTGGTTATTACCCACGCCACATGGAAGAAGTAAAAACAGCAGCCTTCAAATCATCGTTTATTCCGTATTGCTCATAGCGGTGAGCATCATGCCCATAAGTCTGGGAATGGTGAACAACTGGTTTTTATTGTTTGCCCTTCCTTTAGGAGGCCTGATACTTTTCAGAGCTTTCAGATTGCACAGCAGTTTAGAAACCGCCGATGCGCGGAAACTGATGTTCACCACTCTATTTTACAGTCCGCTGATGTTTATCGGCCTGTTGATATGCTAAAAAATCATGCAAAATTCAGAATCACGACCGCTCAGATTGCAGCCTAAAGAGGCCTTCCGGATGAACCCCAGAGAGTTTTTGCTCTGGTTGTTGATTGTAGCCTCCATCATGCTGTTTGCTGCCTTTACCAGTGCATATATCCTGCATCGCAAGGATGGACTGGCGAACAATCAATGGATTCAGTTCGATCTTCCGGTACAATTCACCTATTCGCTGATAACGGCCGGAGTTAGCTCCCTTTTTATGCTACTGGCCTATCGGGCTGCAAAGAATGATGAGTTAGCCCAAAACAGAATATATCTGGCTGTTACCCTGATTCTGGGCATCGTTTTTTGTCTGCTTCAATACAGCGGATGGAAATACCTCACTGCTATCGGGCTTCCTTTTGTTCCGCATGAAGATATGGTTGGCGGAATTAGCGCGTCATTTCTTTATGTAGTAACAGTTTTCCACTTTTTGCATGTGATTGGAGGCCTTTTCCTGCTTGGCTTTTCACTGATTCGCAGCCTGCGATTGCAGGTACACCGGAAGAACCTATTGCTGATACGTGTTACCAACACCTATTGGCACTTTGTTGGGGTACTTTGGATTTATTTGTTTTTATTCCTTTATTTCGCACGGTAATCACCCAGCATGGCGAATCAAACTTCTGCAACATTCGAAAATCAGGCGATGTGGGCCGGCGGCCGCTCTCCGTTTAACTTGAGCTACGGAAAGCTGATGATGTGGATCTTCCTGTTGTCGGATGCATTCACCTTCAGCTCACTGCTCGTGGGCTACGGTGCTATCCGTTTCAGCTATTCAGGATCTGCAATTCCATGGCCAGACCCCTCTGCCATTTTCAACCACTTCCCATTCATGCACGGGTACTTCCTGCCCTTGCTGTTTGTGAGTTTGATGACCTTTATCCTCATTTTGTCCAGCGTTACTATGGTACTTGCTGTTGAAGCAGGCCACCGCAACAGCAAAAAAGAGGTTTCTAAATACATGTTTTACACCATCCTTGGCGGCTTAGCATTCCTTGGCTGCCAGGCTTGGGAATGGACTCAGTTCATTCATGACCAGGGCCGACTGGATTCAAACTTCTTCGGTATCACCCATCAAGGATACGACCATTTGAAGCAGGTAAAGTTCGGCGACCATTTCCATTGGAATCCCGGTGACCGCACCTGGGGACCTGTTCCTTTTGCATCATTGTTCTTTATCGTGACCGGATTTCATGGGTTTCACGTATTCAGCGGTGTTGTGCTGAACGTGATTATCTGGATTAATACCATCCGCGGTACTTATGAGCGTCGCGGCCACTACGAAATGGTTGAAAAAGTTGGTCTGTACTGGCACTTTGTTGACTTGGTATGGGTGTTCGTGTTCACTTTCTATTACCTTATCTGACGAATTAAGCAACAAAAATTATCATGGGAAATTTCGCACATACCCCCGGAGAATACGATCCTATCAGTTACGTTCCCCACGTGGAAAGCCACGGAACTAAGGAATTATGGAAAACCTTCTGGTTGCTGTTGGGTATTACCATACTCGACTTCATTCTGTATTTCTCTTTGGCGCCTTCCATGTTCAGAAATAGCGTTTTTATCTTCTTCGGACTGGTAAAAGCTTATTACATCGTGGGTGCCTTCATGCACATGAAGAGTGAAAAAATAAATCTGGCCTTGTGCATACTGGTTCCTACCGTGTTCATCATTGGACTGGTTATGGGCCTGTTGTATGAAGGACACGCGCTGAGCACTTACTGATTCATACATGGCTGCTTCCTTTGGACGCAGACTGGCCATTTTTGGCGGACTGTTCCTGCTGATAGGTTTACCAATTTTGTGGATTATGTTCCTCAGAGAACTGGAATTCCACGGAAAACCTATACCCTATTACGGCCCAAAATACCTGAACGACAAGGGCGATACAGTTTACCACCAAGTAGGCTCATTTGAGTTCACAGATCAACACGGGAAAAAAATCACTGAAAAAGATTTCGATTCCTGTATCTACATCGCCAACATTTTCTTCGCATCCTGTCCCGATGTGTGCCCAAAAATGAACAGTAATCTCAGGATTATTGCCAATGCATTCAAGGACAATCCCAGGATTAAATTCATCTCACATACTGTTGACCCTGATTCAGACAGCATTCCGGTATTGAAAAGCTATGCCGACAAGCATGATGCTGACAACCTCAAATGGTATTTTGTCCGTGCATCAAAGGCCGAAACTTATTCAGTAGCTGTTGATGATTACTTACTGGGTGTAAAAGACGATAAAGCGAGTAACTTCATGCATAGTGATCGGCTTGTGCTGGTGGACAGGAACAAACATATCCGCGGAATCTTTAATGGAACGGCGGGGCAGCTTGAAAACAATAAAGCCATTGATGCTGTTAAGGCATTAATCTTTGAAGAACGTGAACAATCGCGCCATAAATGACCGTACCTTTTTCTGGATTGTGCTCGGAATTTCGCTCGCAGTCCCGGCTGTCGTAACGCTGCTGAAGGTGCTCCCTGATGAGTACCGTCCAAATGCACTTTTCGCGCAGTATCTCCCTCGTTTGAATGCGATTCTGAATAGTTTGGTGGCGCTCTGCCTTGCCGCCGGTTACTATTTTATACGGGTTAAAAAGAACAAAGGGACGCACCAGGTTTTCATGTTTTCCGCATTTGTGCTTTCCTCGCTCTTCCTGATCAGCTATGTGGTGTACCACACCGTCATGCCTTCCACCCCCTATGAAGGTGAAGGATTCTTGAAGGGACTCTATTATTTCATCCTGATAACACATATCATTCTGGCCGCTGTAATCCTGCCGATGATACTGTACACCATCTACTTCAGCACTACCGGTAATTTTGCAAGGCATCGTCGCATTGCACGCATTACCTGGCCTTTGTGGATGTACGTGGCCGTTACGGGAGTGCTGGTATATCTGATGATATCACCTTTTTATAAATTTGCTGTATGAGACCTGCTGTTCTGACACTCATTCTATCGCTTGGTCTTGCCGGAACTGCGGCAGCCCAGTGCCCGATGTGTAAAACCTCTTTAGAGAGCAACCGTAAAGAAAAAGGCCTGCAAAAGACTTATGGAAATGGTGTGAATGATGGCATTCTTTATCTGCTGGCGGCACCATACCTGATTGTAGGAACTGTGGGATATTTCTGGTGGAAGAACCAGAAAGCTAAACGATCCTGAACCTGAAATCCGTAATTCACTCTTTCGTTGAAGGGCGTTGCCCCACCTGTAGGGAGGGTAAGGTTTTTCTATTCCCCTGGTATAACCTGTTCCGATTTGCCGTGATATGCAAAAATTGCTATCGCTGTGGAAACCAGTTTCAACCGGAAACAGGGTTCTACTTTGGGGCCATGTATTTCAGTTATGCTTTGGTTTCAGGAGTTAGTATCGGAGGAGGATTTATCCTGTTGAATGCCGGATGGGATATAAATGTTGTTTCCATGCTCATTCCTTTCAGCATACTCTTGTTACTTCCTCTTGCCGTGCGCAGCAGCAGACTCCTTATGCTATACTGGATTAAGCCCATGATGTACAAAGAAATTGTGCGTAAGGAACGGGAATCATGGGCCGAACAGAATAACATCAAATAGCCCTGCAGCAGGAGTTTTAATTGGCCTAATCCTTAAAGTACAAAGGCCATGAATGATTTAACTGAATTCTGTCGAGC
>JAGWYC010000334.1 GCA_018969565.1 Bacteroidota bacterium
ACGCACTCCTGCCTTGTCGCTGCGCTGCCATTGGTAAGGACTTTCCAGAGCTTCAAATGAAACCGCACCTGCAATGTGACTTCAGTTACCGTTCTAAGGCAGGTGTCTGACTGAACTTTGCAGCAGATTATCAGGAATCTGAAATCATGAACCGCCCCCAAAGCTTTTATATGCACCTGATACTGCCGACCTTGTTGCTCATGTCCGCACAAAGCTCATGCAGGCCTGCTGTGCAAAAAGCCGGGGCCATTTCGCAGGAACAAACCAGACAAAATAAAGATACCATGAAAACCATCATCGTTGACGTCCGCACCCCCGAAGAATGGCAGTTTGACGGCCATGCCCCATGCAGTGTAAATTACCCGCTGGGTCCGGTTTTTGAATCGAAGATTGACAGCCTGAAGGGCTACGACAAAATTATAGTCGTATGCCGCAGCGGTGGCCGCGCATCCAGTGCGAAGATGATGCTGGAGCAAGCAGGCATCCGCAATGTAGAAAACCTCGGTCCCTGGCAAAACGTATCTTGCAACTAAAAAGCTCATGACTTTTTACGAATGGGTCACAAAGCCCTGGCCCTGGTACGTAGCAGGGCCGTTGATTGGGCTTACCGTGCCGGCATTGCTTATACTTGGCAATAAACCATTCGGCATTTCAGCCTCGCTGCGCCATATCTGCGCGGCCTGTATTCCTGCGGGCATTCCTTTCTTTAAGTACAACTGGAAGAAGGAAATCTGGAACCTGTTTTTCGTGGGCGGCATCCTTGTCGGCGGCGCTGTGGCGGCAGTATTTCTGGCCAATCCTGAACCGGTACAGGTACATCCGAAGCTGGCCGCAGAACTGAGCGGCTATGGCATCAGCAATTACCAGGGGCTCGTACCCTTGGAATTGTTCAACTGGAATACCCTGTTCAGCCTGAAAGGCATGATTATGATGGTACTGGGCGGCTTTCTGATTGGCTTCGGCACCCGTTACGCCGGCGGCTGCACCAGCGGACATGCCATCATGGGTATTTCCTCGCTGCAATGGCCCTCTGTGATTGCCACCTGTTGCTTCATGGCCGGCGGATTTCTCATGGCCAACGTGATTCTTCCGCTCATCCTTTCTGTAAATTAATTCAGTTATGAAATCAAGAAGCAATTCGGCACAGGAACAAAATACCGATTTCGAAGTGCGCACCCTCGACACCATGTGCGTGAATGAGAGCGCGCTGCAACACCCCTGGTGGTATAACTTCAAATACAGCCTGGTAGGCATATTATTCGGCATCATCTTCGTAAAAGCCGAAATCGTCAGTTGGTTTCGGATACAGGAGATGTTCCGGCTGCAGTCCTTTCACATGTATGGTGTGATTGGAAGCGCCATCGCGGTGGGTATGCTGAGCATTTTCATCATCCGCAAACGCAATATCAAAACCATATACGGTGAGGCCATTGAGATTCACCCAAAGCCCTTCAACATAGGGCAGATATACGGCGGGCTGCTGTTTGGTCTGGGTTGGGCCATCACAGGCGCCTGTCCCGGCCCCTTATTCGCACAGATTGGTAACGGTGCCACGGTGATTGCTGTTACCTTGCTCAGCGCTATTGCCGGCACCTGGTTCTACGGACTGGTGCGGGAAAAACTTCCCCATTGAACCTGATGCACCGGAACATTCAGCCTGAACAACTCCTGAAAACCAGCCATGAAGCAAACGCTACAGCTTCTTTGGACTAAGCGCTGAAACATTGATGATGTGCCATGCTCTATTGGCTTTATGGTGGAAGAGGCCAGGGTATGTGCTACTGCTCGCCGCATTATGCAGCGCTGATGTATGCGCGATTCAACCGATGCCGCCCAGGTCAATTAATCCTGACAGCACGCGGATCCAACGTATTTTAAAGATTTCGGATTTCAAAGGCCACCTGCGTTACTACTTCAGCGCCACCGATAATAGCATTGGTTTACGAGATGCCTATGCCCATGCCGTAATGGCCTGCGTTCACATGAGTACGGTAAGTTTTCGGGGTTTTTCTATCAAGGCCGCAGGCGGATATATCGCCAATTTAGCCTCCAGTAACCTTGCCGCGAAAGATTCCCTGACGGGTATGCCTAACCGCTACGAAATCGGACTTTTTGATATGTTGCATCCTGAAAAACGCATGAATTTGATGCGCCTGGATGCGTTACAACTACATTACCAATCGCGGAAAATCAGCATTTCTCTGGGTAGGCAAGGGATAAA
>JAGWYC010000335.1 GCA_018969565.1 Bacteroidota bacterium
AACTTCTCACACAACGGCACGAGTGCTCAGATTCCTGATGCTTTTGTGGAGCCGGAAGCCTTCGGCAGGAATACCATCGGCAAGGAACTTCAGGATGTACAATCACTACTGAATGGATTATCTGCATTGCCTGATGCCACGCATCTTGACCTGAACTCCATTTACCTGGCCGGACACAGCCGTGGCGGAGGCATTGCCCTGCTGAGCGCGGCCCGAGACAAGCGTATAAAGAAACTGGCGCTTTGGAACAGCGTGAGCGACTGGAACATCTTCATGTGCCAGTTTGATCGTGAACGCTGGAAGGCAGATGGCGTGGCCTTTATCCGAAACAGCCGCACAGGTCAGGAATTGCCCGTGGGTTATACATTGTATGAAGATTATAATGCCCACCGGGAAGATTATCACCTCGGCGCAGCCGCTGAATCCCTGGAAATACCGCTGTTGTTGGTGCATGGCACTGATGACGTAAATGTGCGTATTTCCGCTTCAGAATATTTGTATGAGAAGGTATTACATGCCATCTTCATTCGGGTGGAAGGTGGCGACCATACCTTCGGCATACGCCATCCCTGGACAGCAGAACAGGAAGCCGTTCCAGCCTTCGATGAAGCACTGAGCAATACGATTGACTTTTTTCTTGACTGAGAAAATCAGTCCACCAGATCCCAAAGCTGGAAGGTGCGCAAACGGGCTTTGGTAGTGCTGTTCATCAGCACCACATCGGCGAGTTTGTAGCTCATGGCCTTGGTTTGAACTTTGTTGTAATAAAGCGTGGTTTCACTGGTGAGGCGCACCTGATTCAGTTGATTATAAACACCATCCGGGTTGAGCATCAGTGCAATGCGCTGGTAATCATCTTTCATCTTTTCCTCGGCGCGGCTATCCGTTTCCCAGCTTCCCTTGGCTGTGATGGTGTTTTTAGTGCCTTCCGGCTTTTCTAATTGAAGCTTACCTTGCATCAGGACGGGTTCACGCGTAAAAGGACTGGCGGTTTCCTTCACCACGATATAGGAACCTGTCAGGGTATATTCCTTCCCAAACATGGAAAAGAGGCTAAAAATATCCTGCGCCACGGTGGCTTCCACCTTGTCACGGGTTTCAAAAAACTTGCGGATTTGATCGTATTGATTGGCGTCTATCTTATTCTCCCGGTATTTACGGGTGGCATCGGCGAGGTACAGGTCGCGGAAAATGGTCCAGTTGCGGAGTCCGATTAATTTGCCTGTGGAATCAAATTCTACTTCATACGGCAAGTAGCGCAGTGTATCGCTGAAGTTCGAGGAAACACCAAGCCCTTTGCCGGTATAGGCACTCAGATATTTCATCGAGTACACACTAACCCCTTTACGAATAAGTTTACGCTCAAAAACAAGATAGTTGGTATCGGTATTCAGGGAAACGATTTGGTCGTTTTCATTGGTCACATATTCTACCTCCGCCAGTTGATACACAAAAATGCGGTGTTTGGAATGGCTGCCGTACAGGAAAACGGAGCTGTCTGATTCGCGAAAAGAGCTTTGGGCAAAGGCATTGGAAATTCCGGACAGCGCCAGAATTGATGCGCTAAGAACTGCGTGTTTTAACATATTCAGTGGCTGATGGGTCAAAAACCGGACCAAAGGCCGGATTGCAAAGGTATAGTCGGGGATTAGGATGCGGCGGTTGCTTGATATAAGATTATCAAGTGAATTCGTAGCTGCTGTCATCCTGTTGTCTCCCCTCCCCATTTGCCAAACAAGCCAGTAATCCTATATTTGCGCTCCCAAAAAAGGTCGGGATTCGGGGTGTAGCGCAGCCCGGTTAGCGCACCACGTTCGGGACGTGGGGGTCGGAGGTTCGAATCCTCTCACCCCGACCAATAGAAAGCGGAGTCATCCGCTTTTTTTATGCGCCGTTTTCATGTTCCGAAAGATTATTTTGCATGAAGGCTTTATAATCATCTGTTGTTTTTGCTTTTAAACTACCAACTTCAATTATTGGTTATCACATCCGCATTTAGCTGTGGTTGTTTAAGGATGACGTATGCCTCATCTGTTCCAGGCCTTTTTCGAACTGCTTTTCAGTTCTTGAGTCTGTTTTTAGTGTCGTTTAATGAAACTTTTTTCTTTTCTTATGAAATACAATCCAAAAATCCACCATCGAAAGTCCATCCGGAAGAAGGGCTATGACTATGCCCAAAAGGGGCTTTATTTTATTACGATTTGTTGTCAGGACAGAATT
>JAGWYC010000027.1 GCA_018969565.1 Bacteroidota bacterium
AAAACCGGTCAGGCCGTAATGCTCGACCTGCACGATGTGTTTATGCAGAGCATTCAGCAGGAAGTTTGCCGGGCCCGTGAACTATTACAGGCCCGGTATCCTTCCATGAATATTGCTGTTGACCGCGGTCTTTGGAATGAGCCGGTGGATTATCAGCAGTATCCGAACAAGTTGGGTCGCATCGTGCTGCTGCTTCATGATACGGAAGTTGGCACTCCGCTGGAATGGCTGAAAGAGCGCGGACTCAAGGGCAAAGCTGCACTCTGGCTCATGTCTTGGCGCAATCCTCTGGACGTATTTCAACAGAAAAAATTACTGGGATATTCACTGAAGGAAGTGAAGAAAAATAATCCCCCGTTCGACTTTAAAAAGGATGAACTGGCCCTGCGGCAGTTGTTGCCCCAACATATCCTCGAGGCATCTGAAGGGCCTCATCCTGATTTCGGACTCCTCTGCTGGAAATTTAATGGTGCGCTCCCTTCATCACTGGAGAAAGTGTTGCGCGATACCCTCAGAAAAGCCCCCGTGGTAATTACACATTTACTGCCCGATATCAGGCAGTGAATTGACTCCGGTCAATTTCGATTCCTGCGCCCTGCTTCAATTTTGAAGCAGGGATGAACAACAACATTTCAGCCGTAGAAACCGTCTGCCAACACTGTGGTGCAGAGGCTTCCGGCTATCCGGTTTCCGCAGATGGGCTGCAGTTTTGCTGCAATGGCTGCGAAACGGTTTTTCACATCCTAAAAGACCATAACCTCTGCGATTACTACCGATTTGAAGCGCATCCCGGCGTGCGCAAGGCGAAGGTGGAACTTCCGTCTGATGACGAACTTCAGGTAATCGCCACCGAATTCACCACCTACCGCGATGATCAAAGGCAGTTGTGCACCCTCGAAATTCCTGAAATGCACTGCGCAAGCTGCGTTTGGCTGCTCGAGAAACTTCCCGCACTGCTCCAGGGTGTATATAGTGCCCGGGTTGATTTCGTGAAGAAGAAGCTGGATGTGGCATTTAATCCTGCCATCACCGGATTCCCCGCGCTGGTCAGGGTTTTGGATAGCCTTGGTTATACGCCGTCCCTTATTCCGGGTGCCGCCCGTTCCGATGCAAAGGCTAAAGGGCGCACCATACTGAAATTGGCCGTTGCCGGCTTCGCCTTTGGCAACATCATGTTGTTCAGCTTCCCGGAATACCTGGGGCTCACCGATGCTGCATTCAAATTCTTATTCTCCTGGCTGAATGTGGCACTGTCGCTGCCTGTAGTGTTCTTTTCGGCAGGGCATTACTTCAGCAAAAGCCTGAAAAGCCTGAAAGCCCGGGAAGTTTCGGTGGATGTGCCACTGGCCCTTGGCCTGTCGGCGCTTTGGCTGCGCAGCGTATATGAAGTCATTTCCGCTACCGGGCCGGGTTATTTTGACAGCCTGACAGGCTTGGTGTTTTTTCTGCTCATCGGCACCTGGCTGCAGGAACGCACCTGGGAAGCCATTCGCTTCGACCGCAGCGCAGAACGTTTTTTTCCGCTTTCCGCACTCCGTGTGAAAGATGGTAAAACGCATGCAGTACGTGTGTTTGACCTGATTCCGGGCGACCGCGTTCAGGTGCATCATGGCACCCTGATTCCCGGCGATGGAATCCTGATGTCACACAGCGCACTCGTGGATTACAGCTATGTAACCGGAGAATCAACACCGGTATATAAGGTGGCCGGTGAAATGCTTTATGCCGGTGGACGCAGTGTTCAGGGCATGCTTGAGTTTGAAGTGGTTCGGCCGTTTACCGAAAGCCGCCTGCAGCAGATGTGGAGCAATGCCAGTGAAAAAGGCAGGCCTGCTTCCCGCATCAGCCGCTTTGCTTCTCAGGTTAGTATCTGGTTTACCTTGGGAACGCTGAGTCTGGCACTTATAACCTTGCTTCTTTGGTGGCCCGTTAATCCTTCTAAGGCCCTGTTCGCTGCCACGGCTGTGCTGATGGTGGCCTGTCCCTGCGCATTGGCAATAGCCAGTCCCTTCGCATTTAGTAATGCCAGTCGTATTCTTGGTCGGCGCGGCTTCTTCCTGCGCAATCCCGATATCGTCGAAACCCTGGCTTCGGTAAATCATCTGGTATTCGATAAAACCGGAACACTCACTGATCCAAATGAAGCCAGTCTGGAATGGACAGGTCCGGTGCCCGATCAATCGCTGAAAAGCCTGATAAGAAGCGCCGCAATAGCCTCCACACATCCGGTGAGCCGTGTGCTGGCGGCGGCCTGTTCTGCGGCACCCTTGGTGAATCCGGAATTATTCGAAGAACACTCCGGTCAGGGAATTCGTATGGTGCATGGAGGACAAGAATTGCGCATCGGACGCAAAGACTGGGCCTTAAAACTGCCTTCGCGGGAAGCAGAACCGATGCATGAACGGGCCGAAACCTATATCAGCCTGAATGGAAGGGTAGTAGCCACATTTATCACCCATAACCGCCTGAGAAAAGGCGCTGCGGAAATGCTGGAACAGTTCAAACCGGTTTACCGTATGTCTTTACTTTCCGGCGACAGCCCTAAGGATCACGCCTACTTGGAAGAACAGGTGCCCGGCGTGTTCGATTCCATGCAATTTCGTCAGGACCCGTCTATGAAAGTAGAAGCCCTGCGGCAGCTTGAATCTAAAGGCGATAAGGTGATGATGCTCGGCGACGGACTGAATGATGCCGGTGCCTTGAAGGCTGGTCATGCCGGTATCGTGTTGGCTCAGGATATGACACAGTTTACCCCGGCTTCCTCTGGAATTTTACTGCAAGAGTCCCTCGAACAATTACCTCGCTTGATGCGCTTTGCACGAAATACCGCACGGGCGGGCAGAGAAAGTTTTTACATCAGTCTGCTGTACAACGCAGTGGGCCTGTATTTCGCAGCAACGGCGCAACTTTCACCGCTGTTTGCCGCAGTGCTCATGCCGGTGAGCAGCATTTCCGTAGCCTTGTTTGCCGTATGGCGTACCCGGCGATTTGCAAAAAAGGAAGATTTATTATGAATATACTGCCTCTGCTCATCCTATGCAGCCTTTCTCTGGGGCTGGTTTTCCTTGCCGTTTTTTTCTGGTGGGTGAAATCCGGGCAGCACGAAGACCTGGTTACGCCGGGTATAAGGGTGCTTTTTGATGATGCTCCCATTGATTCAAGTACAGATACTAAACAAGAAATGACTTCTCATAAATCAAAAACTCAAACTACTACCCATGAATAAAGAAAGATTCTTTTACGACAACCGGATTGTGCGGGCTTTTGCCTGGGCAACCCTCTTGTGGGGTGTGGTGGGCATGCTGGTCGGATTGATTGCGTCTATGCAATTATTCCTGCCTGAACTCAACCTCACCCCCTGGCTCACCTTTGGACGCATTCGTCCGCTGCATACCAATGCGGTGATTTTTGCCTTTGTCGGAAACGCCATTTTTATGGGCGTTTATTATTCGCTGCAACGTCTGTTGAAGGCACGCATGTTCAGCGATGCGCTCAGCCGGATACATTTCTGGGGCTGGCAGCTCATCATTGTGTCTGCCGCGCTTACCCTGCCTTTAGGAATTACTACTTCTAAGGAATACGCTGAGCTGGAATGGCCGATTGATATTGCCATTACCCTGATTTGGGTGGTGTTTGGTCTGAATATGTTCGGAACCATCCTGAAGCGCCGCGAGAAGCATATTTATGTAGGTATCTGGTTTTACATCGCTACCTGGGTAACGGTGGCTATGCTGCACATCGTGAATTCTTTTGAGTTGCCGGTAAGTTTCCTGAAAAGCTACAGTGTGTACGCCGGTGTGCAAGATGCCCTGGTTCAGTGGTGGTATGGACACAATGCAGTGGCGTTCTTCCTGACCACGCCTTTTCTGGGCCTGATGTATTATTTCATGCCGAAAATGGCCAACAGGCCTGTTTATTCCTATAAATTATCCATCATTCACTTCTGGTCGCTTATATTCATTTATATCTGGGCCGGTCCGCACCACTTGTTGTACAGCTCACTTCCCGACTGGGCACAAACACTGGGTGTAGTGTTCAGCATCATGCTGATTGCACCTTCCTGGGGCGGTATGCTCAATGGCCTGCTTACCCTGCGTGGTGCCTGGGATAAAGTGCGTGAAGATGCTCTGCTGAAGTTTATGGTAGTTGGCCTGGTGGCTTATGGTATGGCCACTTTTGAAGGTCCTATGCTGTCGCTTAAAAACGTGAACGCTATAGCCCACTTCACCGACTGGGTAGTGGCACACGTACACGTGGGCGGCCTCGGCTGGAATGGATTCCTCACCTTCGCCATCCTGTATTGGATTGTGCCCCGAATGTGGCAAACCAAATTGTATTCTCAAAGGCTGGCCAATACGCACTTCTGGATTGCCACCCTGGGAATTCTCTTCTATGCAGTTCCTATGTATTTCAGCGGCTTTTCACAAGGCTTTATGTGGAAGGAATTTGATGTGGATGGAAACCTGAAGTACAACTTCCTTGAAACCGTGGAACGCATCAAGTTCCTCTATGTACTTCGTTCTTTCGGTGGATTGCTCTACCTGAGCGGCGTGTTTGTCATGGTATATAACATCGTGAAAACGGTAAAACAGGGCAGCTTCCTGGCCAACGAGCCCGCAGAAGCCTATCCGCTTAAACCCGTTGAAACAGCCGAAGAACAGGCAAAGCCTGCCTACTGGCACAAATGGATTGAATCCAGGCCTATGACCATGCTGGTATTCTCCCTGATCTTTGTTTCTATTGGTGGTTTGGTGCAACTGGTTCCCATGATTTTCGTGAAGGAACAGGTGAAAACCATTTCCAGCATCAAGCCTTATTCCCCGCTGGAATTGCAGGGCCGCGATATCTACATCCGCGAAGGCTGTAACAACTGCCATAGTCAGCTTGTTCGCCCGTTTCGCAGCGAAACCAAGCGCTATGGTGAGTACAGCAAGTCTGGTGAGTATGTGTATGATCATCCGTTCCTTTGGGGCAGCAAGCGCACAGGTCCAGATCTCGTGCGTGGCGGTGAACCCGGCGGAGCGGTAAACAGGGGCGCCTCCTGGCACTATGCACACATGATGAACCCTCGTGTAACCTCGCCCGGTTCCATCATGCCGGCATATCCCTGGCTGGCTGAACACGAAATGGATCTTTCTCTGTTGGAAAAGAAAATCAGCGCCATGCGCACTTTGGGCGTTCCCTATGCCCCCGGATATGAAAAAGAAGCCGCCGCTGATTTAAATACCCAGGCTGAAGGTATTGCCGCAACCCTGAAAAAAGACGGCTATAAGGTGAAGCCAAACAGTGAAATCCTTGCGCTGATTGCTTACCTGCATAAACTCGGACGTGACCTTAAACCTGTGGAAACTGCTGCTTCCGCCAACTAATCACTGAAAGCTATGATGAATAAAATGATTGGCAGGCTGGAAGGTGTGGATGTATGGCTGGTTCTTTCTCTGCTGATATTCCTGTTGTTCTTCACAGCAGTGTGTATCTATCTGGTAAGAATGAGCAGCCCTCATGCTCAGGAAATGAGCAGAACACCACTCAGTGATGATTCCCAAAACATGGACCTAAATCTTTAATAAAAAGCTATGAAACGCATTCTGAATATCATGTTTCCCCTTACCGGATTACTGCTGCTGGCTTGCCTCGGCGCCATGATGGTACCGGGATTACTCGAAAAGCTCAATCCCGCCGGAGCGAGCATATCCAACTGGTGGCTGGTGTTTTTTGCAGTCGCCATCTTCGCCTTGTTCCTGGCTATTGATCTGTTCAACAGGGTACAGGTTTATATGGCCTTTAAACGCAGTAATGAGGTTGATTCATTCTGGAAAGAACAGTTCCCCGCTGCCCGAATGAAGGTGATGCGCGTTTATCTGGGAATTGTTTTGTTATCAGCACTGGCCGTGCTTATGATGGTATTCTGGGCCGGTGGTGAAGAAATATTCAAATCAAAAGAGCGTACCGCCTGGATTTGGTGGGGCATTAAGGTGCTCAGCATCGTGATTGGCCTCGGTGTGCTGTTTATGTTCAATACTGTGAACAGTCTGTATCAGGGCGAACGCCTCGTTTTGGGCAAAGAGGCCGTTGCCGAAACCGAAAAAGAGGGCTTCTGGGGTAAACTATTCCAGATCCGCGCCACTTCTACCGATAATGATGTAGATCTGAAACACGATTTTGACGGTATCAGCGAATTGGATAACCCACCTCCGCCATGGTTTATGTACCTGTTTTATACGACCATCCTTTTCGGCGTGGTGTATATGGTGCGTTATCAGTGGACAGGTCAGGGCCTTCGTCAGGAACAGGAATACGCTGTTGAAATGAAGGCCGCCGCGGCTCGCGAACAGGCTATGTTGGCCAATGCTGCCGAAAAGGTGGATGAATCCAATGTTACCCTGATTACAGATAAATCCAAACTCGGAAACATGGCTGCGGTTTTTGTAAAGAACTGTGCGGTATGCCACGGTAAGAATGCAGAAGGTCTGGTAGGCCCCAACCTTACCGACGAATACTGGATTTACGGAGGGGATATCAAGAATCTCTTTAAAACTATTCGCCACGGTACCCCGAATGGTATGCAGAAATTTGATGGAGTGCTGAAGCCTTCTCAGATTCAACTCATCGCCTCTTATGTATTGAGCCTGCAGGGCAGTAATCCTCCAAATCCCAAAGCCCCGCAAGGTGAAAAATACACACCCGTAACTGCATCGGCAAATCAGGCTGACAGCAGCACTGCAAAAGACCAAAGCAACATTTTGCGCTGATAACAGGCGCAGCCCATGGCTAAAAAAGACACATCCGATTTCAGGGAACACCTCAGCAACCTGAATGAGCGTACCGGTAAAAGAACCTGGATTTATCCCAAAATAATTTCAGGTCGCTTTTACCGGTATAGATCCTGGTTCAGTGCATTTTTGCTGGCACTGCTGTTCGTTGGTCCCTGGCTGCGCTGGAAAGGACACCCCCTGTTCCTGTTTGATGTGCTGGAACGAAAATTCATCATCGCCGGACTGCCTTTCTTCCCACAGGACTTTTACCTTCTGGCCCTTGGCCTGCTTTCGTTCATCGTGTTCATCATGCTGTTTACCAGCATTTTTGGCAGGCTATGGTGCGGCTGGGTTTGTCCGCAAACCGTGTTCATGGAAATGGTGTTCCGCCGCATCGAAAACTGGATTGAGGGGAATGCCGCTGCCCAGAAAAAACTGGATGAAGGGCCGTTGAATGCTGAAAAAGTATGGAAGAAAACAGCCAAACACACCTTGTTCTGGCTCATTTCCTTCCTGATAGCCAATACCTTCCTGGCTTATATCATCGGCTCCGATGCCCTGATGAAGATTATCACGGAGCCGGTGTCACAACACAGGGCCGGATTTGTCAGTATCCTCATCTTTACCTCGGTGTTCTACCTGGTATTTGCCAAACTGAGGGAGCTGGTGTGCATCATCATTTGTCCCTATGGCCGCCTGCAGGGGGTATTACTCGATCAAAATTCCGTGGTGGTGGCCTATGACCATCAGCGCGGGGAACCTCGTGGCCGTTTGGTGAAAGGTCAGACTGAAAGCGGAAAAGGTGATTGTGTAGATTGCGGACTTTGCGTGGAAGTTTGCCCTACCGGTATTGATATCCGCAATGGCACACAACTGGAGTGTGTAGCCTGCACCGCTTGTATGGATGCCTGCGACAGCGTAATGGAGAAAATTCACAAGCCTCTTGGCCTGATCCGGTACGCGAGTGAACAACAGATTGTTTCTAAAAAAACATTTTCCTATACCAATCGCATGAAGGCATATACCGTGTTCTTCGTGCTGTTGTTTGGGGTATTCAGCACCCTTTTGGCCTTGCGTAAAGACTTACAGGCTTCGGTATTGCGCACCCCGGGAACCACCTTCGTGCGCGAACAGGATGGAAAGGTGGCTAATTTCTTCCTCCTGAAACTCACCAATAAAACTTTTCACGATATGAATGTCCGCGTAGCTTTGGAAGGAATACCCGCGAGCATACAAATGCTGGATGATCATATCCGCATAAAAGGAGGTGAGCATCAGTCAATGCCGGTGATTGTGCACCTGAAACAAGCCGATATCAAGGAAAATACAACGCCCTTCCAGGTAGTGGTTTATGCAGACAACAAAGAAATGAACAGGGTTAAGCTCTTCTTCAATGGCCCTGTTTTCGATTAATGAAACAATATGAACTGGGGTAAAGGGATCATCATCGCCATGTTGCTTTTTATGGGCTTTATCGCCTTTCTGATTTCCATGATGTTGCAGAATGGCGACGGGCTGGAAGAACAGGCTTATTACGAAAAGGGCAATCGCTACGATGAAAAGCTGGATAAGCTGAATAATGCCGCCGTTCCGGGGAAAGGCGTGCAAATCTCCTGGGACGCAGGCCGCAATATGGTACGACTTGTTTTTTCTGAAGAAAACAAACCCGACTCCGGTCGTTTGAATGTGCTCAGGCCGAGCAACGTAAAAAATGACTTCATGTTAAAATTGATTCCTTCCTTAGATACACAATTCGTTTCCTGGGAAGGGAAGCAACGCGGTCTTTGGAAGTTCCAGTGCGACTGGACCCGAAAGGGCAAGGCCTACCTTCACGAGCAGGAGTTACTGGTGCCATGAACAGTTTTTATCTGGCCGCCCTGGCCACAGGATTGGCAGGGAGTATTCACTGCCTCGGCATGTGCGGGCCATTGATGGCCGGCATAGGTATCAGGCATACACAATGGGCCGGACTATTTCGGCAAATGCTGCTGCATCACGGTGGCAGAATTACCGGATACATGCTCATTGGAACCCTGATGGGAGCCGCCGGTCAACTGGCATCTCTGGTACTGATTCAGCGCTGGTTGATGCTCTTTGCCGGAATTGTCATCCTGTTGACTCTTGTGTTTTCAGTTAAAACCGTTTCAGGAACGGCGTTTGCCGGTTTGATGAACCATTTGGGGCGTTTCACCGGAATCCGCCCGGGTAGTTATGCCGGCATGTGGCTGTTGGGATTCATCAACGGCCTGTTGCCTTGCGGACTTGTTTATGCAGCAGCAGCGGGAGCATTGGCCACGGCCTCATGGTGGCAGGGCCTATTGTTTATGGCTTTGTTTGGATTGGCCAATGCACCTGTATTGATGTTGGCCGCATCCTGGCATAAGCTGGCACCCGGGAAACTTCAGTTGCGCAGCCGCTATTGGAAAACCATACCGCTGATGATTATAGGGTTGTTTTTTGTTCTGAAAGGGGCCGGCCTCGGCATACCCGGCATCAGCCCTGCGTTCAATGCAGAACAGCATAAGCCCTCTTGTTGCCGCCACGGGCATTGACAACACTCAACAGAAACATTGATTTTGCTCACCGGCCTGTTGAACAGGCTGTAGGTAATTTGCAGCACGATGTTTCAGCAAGTTATAGTTCCTGTAGATTTTTCTTCTGTATCCGTTAACGCTGTTCACTATGCCGCGCGTATGCTTGCCGCCCATGGTGGGAAACTCAGGCTCATGCACGCCGTGAATACGGCCATTCCGGATCCTTATGTGCCGGCCTATTATACAATGGACGCTGCTAAAGAACAGTCAGCCTCCAGCAGTGCCGAACTGGAAACCCTGGCAAGAAGCATTCGTGCTGATTACGGAATTCAGGTTGAAGCGGAAGTGATTATTGGCGATTTATCCGGCAGCCTCAGCGACCAGATTCAAAAACACCGTGCCGAATTGGTGGTGATGGGTACGCATGGCGCCGAAAACTGGCTGGATCGCATGGCAGGTACCAACACCGAAGCCATGGTGAATCATCTGGATTGCCCCTTGCTGGTTATACCTGATGGGGTGGTATGGAAACCCTGGAAAAACATCACCTGTGCCACCGATTACAGTGGTGCCGAGGAGAGTATTGCCGAGTCTCTGATGGCTTACACCATGACCGAACAACCGCAAATGCTCTTCATACACGTAAGTCGTCCCGGAGAAAAAGTTTCCGCATTCAATAAAGAACTGTTGCAGCAATACATCAACCGCAACCTCAACCTGGAATTGCAGGAATGTGGCGGAGATTCAATTACCGCTACCGTGCTGGAAACAGCAAATACCCGCAAGTCTGATTTGCTGGTGGTACAGGCCATGCACCGCGACTGGCCGGACCGTTTTCTGCACCGCAGTGTGGTAAAACAACTGGCGGCGCATCCCACTTTGCCATTGTTGATTATTCACTAAACCAAATTTATTTCATCATGAACGATACCAAATACATCCACGAACTCCATGCCGAGCATAAGACCTGGCTGGAAGAACTCAACTTCGCTTCCGACGAAATCCGCAGCTTTGAAAACCGTCTGGCTGAACTGCTCCGCGCCAACAGCAAAGTAGAAATCACCTCTAAGGCAGAGCATTTCCAGAATCAATTCATCAGACATAATGAAGTGATTGACGAACTCAGTCATGACATCCGCGAAGATGAGCAGCGCATCAGTGAAGAAGCGAAAGCAAATAATGTTGCCACCGACCACCGCCGCACCCAGGACCATCCCGGACTGCGCGACCGCATGGAAACCTTCCGAGGTATTTTCAACGAGTTGAAACAGGAATTTACCGCTTATTTGTCCGAAGCGCTCTAATCAGCACAACCGGTTAATACACCATGAAAACCCGGCTTTTGTCGGGTTTTCTGTTGTTAGACGGAGGTACTTTGCCGGGAAGCACACAAACTTGTTCCGGCCAAACTTTGTTTGCCTTGAGGGCAGGGAATTTTCAGTAATTGCCCTTTTTGCCGGTTTCTTCCTGTGGATGATGTGTTTATATCAGCAAAAGAGGCTATATTTGCGCCCCCGGAAATGGAGACCCCGGGACTTTAAAGACCAAAAAAATGGCAGTAAAGATCAGATTACAAAGACACGGCAGGAAGAAGCGCGCCTTCTTCCACATTGTGGTGGCGGATTCACGTGCTCCGAGAGACGGCCGGTTCATTTCAAAATTGGGAACTTACAATCCTGTAACGAACCCAGCAACCATTGACCTGAACCTCAACAAAGCAGTTGAGTGGTTATTCAAGGGCGCACAGCCCACGGATACCGCCCGTGCTATTCTCTCGTACAAAGGAGTAATGTACAAGCACCACCTGCAAACAGGCGTAAACAAAGGCGCCATCAGTCAGGAACAGGCAGACGAGAAATTCAGCAAATGGCTGGAAGAGAAAGACGCCAAGGTAGAAGCCAAGCGCAGCAAGCTGGCAAATGCTAAGGCAGATCTCAAATCCGGTTTGATGAAGCAAGAGGTTGCCAAGCGTCAGCAGATTGCAGAAAAAGTAGCAGCAAAACAAATCGTTGCCAGTGAAATGGTAAGCGAAGAAGCTGCCCCTGAAGCACCGGAAGTTGAAGAAACACCGGCCGCTGAAGAAACTGCCGCTGACAGCACAGAGGCCGCCGCAGAATAATCCCGGCCAGCCATGCACCCCGGCGTTATTCCCCGCCTGGTAAAAATAGGCAGGATTGCCCGGAAACATGGATTCGACGGAACCCTGCGTGTGCAGCTCTTGCCCGAAGCATTACCTGAAACAATCAAAGAAAAGGAATTCCTCTTCGTCGGTTTTGACGGAAAAGGAGTTCCTTTTTTTGTGGAATCCTGGGATGCCGATTCCGCCTTGTTGCGTCTGGAACAGGTGAACAGTGAACGCGCGGCTAAAGAATTGGAAGACCATGATATTCTTATCCCCGCCGGTGATGAACTGGCGCAATCCAAAGTGACCTTGGCAGGTTGTAAGGTTTATGACGCCACACTCGGATTTATTGGCACGATTACCCGTGTGGAAGCATATCCGGGTCAAACCATGTTGGTGGTCTGGGCAGAACATGGGGAAATATTGATACCCAAAGGTTTGGTGCGTTCCCAGAAACTCAGGGAGCAAAGGGTAGAAGTGTTACTGCCCGAAGGATTCCTCGATATTTGAACTTCATGCGCATTGACATTATTACCGCAGTTCCCGGTATTCTCGACGGAGTGTTGAACCATTCCATCGTGAAACGTGCGCAGGATAAAGGCCTTGCGGAAATCGTTGTACACAACCTGCATGAATTTGGTATTGGCAAATACCGGCAGATCGATGATTATCCGTTCGGCGGCGGCGCAGGTATGGTGCTCATGGCAGAACCCATTAGCCGCTGCATCGAACAATTAAAATCAGAACGCCATTACGACGAGGTAATTTACCTCACGCCCGATGGTGAAACCTTCCGTCAGCCTATCGCGAATCGTTTGTCGCTCGCAGGAAACCTGATGCTGCTTTGTGGCCATTATAAGGGAATAGACCAACGCATTCGGGATCTGTACATCACCAAAGAAATTTCGGTGGGAGATTACGTACTCACAGGAGGTGAACTGGCCGCTGCCATCGTAATAGATTCAGTGGTGCGCCTGCTGCCCGGCGTTTTGGGTAATGAAGAATCAGCGTTATCTGACACCTTTCAGGATCAGTTGCTCGCACCACAGGTGTACACCCGTCCGGAGCATTTTCAGGGCTTGAGTGTTCCCGAGGTACTCCTGAGCGGCGACCACGAAAAAATTGCTGCATGGCGGCTGGAACAAAGCCATGAACGAACATTGAAACTCCGTCCCGACTTGCTGTCAGGGACTTCAGAACAGCTATGATACACTTAAAACTACAAAGGCCTCTGGTTATTTTTGACCTTGAAACAACCGGTGTAAACTTCAGCCGTGACCGCATCATTGACATGTTTATGATTCGCGTGATGCCGGACCAAACCGAAGAACGCCGCTACTATCGCTTTAACCCCGGCGTGCCCATTCCTCCGGAATCTACCGCCATCCATGGTATCCGCGATGAGGATGTGCGCGAAGCACCCTTCTTCAAAGACAAAGCCTCCGAGATTCATCAATGGTTTGCAGATTGTGATTTCGCCGGGTTCAACAGCAATAGATTTGATTTCCCGATGCTGGTGGAAGAATTTCTGCGCTGCGGCATTTCCCTCGAATACGAGAAACGGAAGTTTGTAGATGCCATGCGCATCTTTCATGCTATGGAACCCCGCGACCTCAGTGCTGCCTATCGTTTTTACTGCAATAAGGAGCTGACTGATGCCCACAATGCCGCTGCCGATACGGAGGCCACCTGGGAAATCCTCTGCGCCCAACTGAACCGCTACCCTCAACTGGAGCCCACGGTGGAACACCTTCAGAAAATCAGCGGCCAGGATGACCGGGCTGACCTTGCGGGGAGAATGGTTTACGGCGCCGACGGAGAGGTGTATTTCAACTTCGGAAAACACAAAGGCAAGAAGGTGAAACAAGTAATGCGCGATGAACCTTCTTATTACGAATGGATGATGAACGGGGAATTCTCCCTGCAAACCAAGCAGGTACTTACCCGCATTCGGCTCAGCCTGCGCAGCGACCAGGGATGAACAGGTTCCGCGACTGGATTATCAGGGAGGATGCCGATTATCTGGTTATTAACAAGCCCCCCAATGTGGCATCGCTGCACGAGCGTCAGGATAGCGGCGTGCAGAGTGTGCTGGAAGCCGCCCGAGCCTTTTATCCCAACGCACAACTTTGTCATCGGCTGGACCGGGAAACATCCGGCGCTATGGTCATTGCCCTGAATCCGGAAGCGTACAGAAACCTCGCCCTGCAATTTGAACAGCGCACCGTGACGAAAATCTATCATTGTGTGGTGGAAGGGCAATTGCCGGTCAAGGATTTTGAAGTGGACCTGCCCATCAATAC
>JAGWYC010000336.1 GCA_018969565.1 Bacteroidota bacterium
GGTGTTCCAAGGAAAATTGTATCGTTCGTTTTACCAACGGGCTACAGCTTCAACCTGGATGGCACAACCTTATACCTGTCACTGGCTTCCATATTCCTGGCACAGGCCGGGGGAGTCCACCTAAGCCTTGGGCAACAGTTGCTCATTGTATTTACGCTGATGCTCACTTCCAAGGGAGTTGCCGGCGTGGCGCGGGCTTCGCTGGTTATTCTCAGTGGTACCGCGGCCACTTTTGGCTTACCTGAATGGCCCATCGCCATGATATTAGGCGTGGATGTGCTGATGGACATGGCCCGCACAGCCGTGAATGTTGTAGGTAATTGCCTTGCCAGTTGTGTAGTGGCCAAATGGGAAGGTGAATTTGACCCTAAGGATTGGAATAAAGACGACGAACTGCAAGGCTGATACCGAACATTCATACATAAAAAGAGCGCCGCTTTCTATGGAAAGCGGCGCTCTTTTTACAGTTAGATTAATAACCCTTTATTTGGTATTCATCTTCCATTTGCCCTGACCAAAAGCGTCGAGCATTTGTACCTTGCCATAGCCGAGTTTCTCCAGCCGGGGCTTCAGGGTAGCAGCATCGCCAACTACCAGAATCACCATGCGGTCTGTGCTGAGGTTTTTAGCAGCAAGCTGGTTCAGTTCTTCCAAGGTGATGCCCTTGAGTACCTGCTCTTGCTGGCGGGTATAATCTTCAGGGAGGTTGCGGTTCAGGATATTATAGATAAATCCGCTCTTCTGCATGTTGGATTCAAACTCAAGCGCCTGATTGGCCAGCACGGAATTACGGGTAAAGTTGAATTCTTCCTGAGTCATTCCCTCTTTTTTGAATTTGTTGATTTCCTTTACCACTTCTACAATAGCGCTGTCGGTAGCAGAAGCACGCACGCTGGATGAAAACACCCAATTGCCCGGCAGGTTCTTATAGGCAGGGCTAAAACCGGCACGACTGCCGTAAGTCCAGGCTTTTTCTTCACGCAAATTCAGGTTGATGCGCGAGTTGAAGTTACCGCCCAGCGGGAAGTTCATCAGGGTGCTGCGGAAAAATTCACCGCTGGCATCATACGGCAGGGCATTAAAGCCGATACGGATTTCTGATTGCTCTGAATTGGGGAAATCTACCATGAAGATGTGGTTGCTGGTCCATTTGGGCATCACCGGTGTGGCAGGCGCTGCTGCTCCGGTAGGCTTCCATTTATTCAGGAAGGAAAGTGCTTTCATGGCCTCTTCCTTGTTCACGTTGCCTACTACTACCACCCTGGTCAGTTCGGGGGCATAATATTTCGCGTGGAAGGCTTTCAGATCTTCAATGGTGAGTTTCTCTACATCCTTCTGCAGGCCGGAAGCCATCGTCGCCATGGGCGTACCCGAGTTCATCAGCGCTGCCCAGGCGTTTGAAGCGGCCTGTGAGCGGTTGTTCTTGATGAAGTTGAACTGCTCGAGAGATTGCTTCTTGTTGCGGTCAAATTCGGACTTGGGGAAGGCCGGGTTGAAGAGCATGTCCTCCAGGATTTCCATGGTTTTATCCAGATTTTCACGCAAACAGGCTACGGAGATATTAGTACTTGTAGAACCTGCACCGAAATTGATACTGGAACCGAGTTTCTCCAGTTCCTGACTGATTTTTTCGGAGTTACGGGTGGTAGTACCCTCGCTCATCATCTCGGCCGTCATGGCTGCCGTTCCGTTCTTTACGTTTGTGCCTTCCAGCAGGTGGCCGCCATCAATATTGAAAGACATGAACACCAATGGGGATTCGGTTGACTGTGAAACAGCGATTTCCACGCCATTGGATAGCTTCTCACGGCTCAGGGCGGGAATGCTCACCGGTTTGGCAGCAGAAGCCGCCGGCATTTTGGCCCGGTCAAAATTGTCCACCGGGCGCTTGTAGGTCAAACCTGCGTATTCCGCATCAGCAGAAGTGCTCTTTACATTAGCATTGGGATTCACGCTCTGGTAAGAGGTGGGTTTATAATTCGGATCGGTAAACTTGCGGGGATCGGGTTCAATAATCACCACGCTGGCACCTCTGTTCTTCAGATAGCGGCGATAAACACGCAGTACATCATCGCGGGTAACCTTCCGGTAGCGATCGATATCGTCCTGAAGGTTAAAGCTTCTTCCTTCCAGCATGTAGTTATACTCGTTCAGCAGGCTGGCCTTGGATTCCACGCTTTCAAA
>JAGWYC010000337.1 GCA_018969565.1 Bacteroidota bacterium
ATCAGGGAACAGGTTGGTGCTTAGATTGGTATCTCCCCTTTCGTTTGGCGGATAATCTATGCCGCCATGCCTGTAAATACCCACCTTGGGCCCCATAGCCGGAAACACCCCGAATTTCCAGGTGTTCTTGTTCAGTTTTTCAGGCTCCGGATAGAGGTGGCAACTGCCGCAGTATTGTCGGGCCAATTGTTCATCGGCAGCAATGGAATCCTGCCCTTCCGCGCCGCTCTTCTTCCCTCCACAGGCGCTCAACAGGGTAATACAAAGCGCAGCCAAACCGGCCTTGCGCAGGAAATCAGGATACTTGGCTGCCCGCATCCACATCGCCATCGGGTTGTACAAAAAACAGTTTGCCATCGGAACCTTCTGCCATCAGGATCATCCCTTCACTGTCAATGCCGCGCATCTTTCGCGGAGCCAGGTTGGCCAGCAGCAATACCTTGCGGCCTTTAACTTCCTCCGGACTGAAATGCTCCGCAATGCCGCTCAGCACAGTGCGGGTATCCAGACCCGTGTCGAGGGTCAGCTTTAGCAGCTTATCGGCCTTGGGAATGCGTTCCGCTTCCAGCACCCGGGCAACCCTGATGTCCAGCTTCGCAAAATCGTCGTATTGGATGGTCTCTTTCAAGGGTTTCAGCGGAAGTTGACCTTCCGGTGATGGTTCTGTTTGCGTTTCCTGATTCATGTTCCTGAGTTTCTGTACTTGTTCTTCTACAATGGCATCCTCTACCTGTTTGAACAACAGGGCGGGCGTACCGAGTTTATGGTGTTCTTCGAGCAGTGCTTTCTGCAGTTCGCCTTTCCAGAAGCGCCTGCGGATTTCATCGTTCGGGCTGAATGCCAATTGTTCGGCCAGATTGGCCGCGGTGCGGGGAAGGAAGACTTCCGAAGCCAGCATCAGGTTGGCGGCAATCTGCAGGGCGCGGTTCAGAATAAAGGCCCTGCTTCGGTAGTCATCTTTGAGCTTCCAAGGCTCGGTAACGGCGAGGAACTTGTTTCCGGCGCGGGCCATGTTCATCATTTCTGACAGTGCATCGCGGAAGCGGAAATGCTGCAAACCGTCGCGCATGGCATCCAGAGAGGCCTGCAGCTCCACGGCGCACAGGTCCCAGGCTTCCTGAACAGCAGCAGGAACCTCCTGCGCCGATACCGCACCGGGTACCTGACCATCGTGAAACTTGCCGCACAGCACCATGGCGCGGTTGACGAAATTTCCGAAGATGCCCACCAGCTCACTGTTGATGCGGGTTTGCCAGTCTTTCCAGGTGAACTCTGAATCTTTGGTCTCCGGCATGATGGATCCCAGCACATAGCGCAGCTCATCTTCCCTGCCGGGCAGGTCATGCATGTATTCATGCACCCATACTGCCCAGTTGCGCGAGGTGGAAATCTTGGCACCTTCCAGGTTGAGGAACTCATTGGCCGGCACCTGCCTGGGCAGCACATAACCATGGCCGTACAAATGCAGCATGGCTGGGAAGATGATGCAATGGAATACAATGTTGTCCTTTCCGATGAAGTGGATGAGTTCCGCATCGCCGGTCCAGTATTGCTGCCAGTCGTTCGGGCGCAGCTTGCGCGTATTGCTGATGTAGCCTATGGGCGCTTCAAACCAAACGTACAGCACCTTGCCGTCGGCGCCGGCCACCGGAACCTGCACGCCCCAGTCGAGGTCGCGGGTCATGGCGCGGGGCTTCAAGCCTTCGTTAAGCCAGCTCTTACACTGCCCCAATACATTGGATTTCCAATCTTCGCGACTGTTGATGAAATGGTTCAGGAAGCTGTGCTGTAGTTTATCCAGCGGCAGGTACCAGTTGGTGGTAGGGCGCAGCACCGGAGCATTTCCGCTGAGCGTGGAACGAGGATTTTGCAGTTCCTGAGGACTCAGCGTGGTGCCGCACTGCTCGCATTGGTCACCGTAGGCATTCGGATTCCCGCACTTCGGACAGGTTCCGATGATGTATCGGTCGGCGAGGAATTGTCCGGCTGATTCGTCGTAAAACTGCTGGGTTTCTTCTACATCAAATGCGCCCTTCTCCAGCAGATCGCGGAACATTTCCTGCGAAGTCTGATGGTGGATGGGGTCAGAAGTGCGCCCATAGATATCGAAAGAGATGCCGAAGTCGGAGAAGGTTTTTTCAATCAGGGCGTGGTTGCGGTCCACGAGCGCCTGGG
>JAGWYC010000338.1 GCA_018969565.1 Bacteroidota bacterium
AGCCAGATATCCCAGGGAATGACCTGAAAATTCGTTTCCATCAGTTGCGGCAAGCCGAAAGGCAACACAAACACCGTCCCAAGCGTAAAGGTCCACTTGTTTACCGTTACGGCGTGGTAGCGGCTCACCAGCCCTTTCACCAGCACCAGGTAAATGGCGTAGCTGATGGCGTTGAGCGTTACCCAGATATCGCCGATGACGGTGCTGCCGCTGAACCTGAAACCGGCGCCGCCCATCAGCAGTACTGCACCGAAGCAGGCCAGTAAAATGCCCGTGCTGAGCGCGCTGTTCGGCCACTTCCTGCGCTTCAGGTGATCTATGACCACCACAAACACGGGGGTGAACAGCATCAATACCGAGCCATTGATGGGCGTGGTGATGGACATGCCCTTGAAGAACATGAGCATATTGGCGGCCACGCCCGTCAGGGCACACCAGAACAGCAGTTTGCCATCCTGCCTGAAGTTGAATGGTTGTCGTATAAGCGTTGTGTGGGCAAGCCAATACATCAGCGCAGCAGAACCGATGCGAATCACAATGAAGCCTTCCGGCCTCAGGTAGTGCGGCATGATGTCGCGCGCCCAACTGAAAAATATGGCGTAAATCAGGGCGACGGCAAACAGCGCCAGGTGCACCAGGGGCTGCTTCATGCCATGCCCCTTTTCTTCTTGATTTGTTCGTAGGCTTGTTGTACCCTGCGGAATTTTTCTTCCGCTTCTTTCTTCATCTGCTCGCCCAAACCGCTGAGTTTATCCGGGTGGTATTTCATGGCCATACGGCGGTAGGCACTCTTTACCTCATCGTCTGAGGCGTCGGGCTTGATTTCCAGGATTTCATAATCGGCCTCGGTGGACACCACGAACATGGCACGCACGCTCAGGTAATCGGGGGTGGTGACGCCCATGTGCGCGGCGATGTATTCGAGCATGCGCAGTTCCCCTGAGGAAACTTCGCCGTCGGCCCTGGAAATACGAAACAGAATGTGCAGCAGTTCCAGACGCTGGCTGTAGGACATGTTGGCGCGAATCTGTTTGCACACCCCCGCCACGTCCACCTGCTTCTTAAGCAACTCACGCAGGATGAGCAGATACTGCTTCACCTGTTCATCGGTATAGGTACGCATGAGCATAGCCTTCACCATGTCGAGTTCGCTGCGCATCACCCTTCCGTCGGCGTTCATCACGGCGCTGATGAGCACCAGCAGGCTCATGGCAAAGTCGCCCGACTGGGTCTGGCTGTGTGAGGTACGGCGGACAGGCTGCTCCTCATCATCGGAAGAAGCCGCGTCAAAATAGCTTCCGATGGCAAAGCCCACCAAAGCTCCGATGGGACCGCCGAGTACCCATCCGAGACCACCGCCTATAAATTTTCCAAAGCTCAAGGGATGTTCGTGAAGTCAGACAATTTCTTTAAGCGGTTGCGCAGCACGGCATCCTGCATTTGCACCAGTTCATTCGCGCCGTTTACCCGGGCCCAGTAGTATTCAATTTCAAACAGGCGTATGCTGCCGTCCCTGTTTTCCTGGGAATAAGTTTCGTCGCTCACCGGGATGCGGAACAATTCCAGGGACTGCGTTTTGCCGTCGCGGGTATTGAGTTTCAGGGTACAGAACGGTTTGGAGCGCAACACCGTATCGGCGCGCTGTTTCGGCAGGTTCGGCCAGCCTTCCATCTGCACATGTTCAAACATGCCCACCAGCGAGCGCACCGGATTCAGCGGCACTTGCTGCTTGCGGCCCTGCGCATCCATGAGGGCAATACCGGCATCATCCGGGCGGTCGATCACGAAAGATTCCTGCGGGGTTTCGGGCCAACTGATTTCCAGCCGGCGGATGTTTTCTGCGGAAGCATGCAATACGTCCTTACTGCGCCAGTCATTCAGCGCGGTGCTGAAATACGGCGACAAATAACCTTCAAAGCCCGGAACTTCCAGCACATAAGGCCTTTTCAGACCGGGCATATACATGTAGGTACCGAGGGAATTCTGGGTAGGACCACCCACGTACAGCGTTTTAGACAGGTCGCCATTCAGGTAGAACTCTGCCTTCACGGCGTGGAGGTATAAAGTGCGGTTGATTTCTTCGGAAGCGCTGTCGCCCACCGGATATTTCACCTGCAGCTTCTTCATGACGAAGTTCAGCAGCATGTC
>JAGWYC010000339.1 GCA_018969565.1 Bacteroidota bacterium
TGGCGTCATCTGGGAGAACCCTCCCTGACTGCATTTAAAAAACTTCGCGACGAATACGAAGGCGCCTTCCGGGCCATCATCAGAAATGGGGAAGAAGAGGGCGTATTTCACGAAGTAGATCACAAGTTTGCCGCACTGACCATTTTATCATCTCTGAACTGGGTGGTGGAATGGTATCGCCCCGATGGCGGCATGAGCGCCGATGAAATTGCCGAGCGGCTCACGCGCTTCATCCTGTCCGGCCTGAGCAAACATCAATAAGAAGAACAACAACTAATCATCATAACCATGTACGGAAACGCTTACATAGACCCGAACCAGAAGCTGAGTATTCTGGAAGGTGAAGATCCGGTGAAACTGGCCGAGTTTGAAGCCCGCATTGCACAGGGCGACAAGATTGAACCCAATGACTGGATGCCCCGTGAGTATCGCAAACAGTTGATACGCATGATTGAGCAACACGCACATTCTGAAATTATTGGCGCCCTGCCCGAGGGTACCTGGATTACCCGCGCTCCGGGTTTCAGAAGAAAACTGGCCCTGATGGCCAAGGTTCAGGATGAAGTGGGTCACGCGCAATTGCTTTATGCAGCCGCCGAAACTTTAGGCAAGAGCCGCGAGGATATGATTAATGACCTGATCTCAGGAAAATCCAAATACTCCAATGTGTTTAATTACCCTGCACCCACCTGGGCCGACAGTGCGGTAATTGCCTGGCTGATTGATGCCGGTGCCATCGTGAATCAGATTACCAACTCCAAAGGCAGCTACGGCCCCTATTGCCGGGCGCTTGACCGTATCTGCGCTGAAGAGTCATTTCACCTGAAATACGGACACGATAATGTGGTGTTTCTGGCTACAGGAACGAAAAAACAGCGTGAAATGGTTCAGGAAGCGCTTACCCGCTGGTGGCCACCCATCATGCACTTCTTCGGACCGCCCGACAAAGCTTCTGTGCACGGCGAAATCCTGATGCGCTGGAAAGTGAAAATGGCCGGCAATGACGACATGCGCCAGCAGTTCCTCAATATGTATGTTCCGAAAATCTGGGACCTTGGTCTGGAACTTCCCGATCCAAATCTCCGTAAAAATGAAGCTACCGGAAAATGGGAATATACCGAGCCCGACTGGGAAGTATTCAAACAGGTTATTAACGGAAACGGACCCTGCAATGCCGAGCGTCTGGCCGTGCGCCGCACCGCAGAAGAGCGTCACCGTTGGGTGCGCCGGGCCATCCTCAGCAAAGATGCCCAATATGTAACACCCCTGGCCTGATGCAACGCAACTGAGGTTCTTCAGACCAAACCATAAAACAGCTACCCATGAACAAAATCTTCCTGTCTGCCGCTTTCTTAAGCTTCACGTATTTGGGAATACAGGCGCAAATTCCCAATAACAGTTTTGAAAACTGGACTCAATACAAACAGCTTACTCCGCGCCAGTGGGTAGTGAACGGCAGCGCCCAGCGTGTTGCCGGTAAAAACGGTGCTGCCCTGCGCCTCGCGCATGAATCGGGTGCCTTGCCCTCGTTCGCGGCGCAGGCAAACCTGAGCGCGGGAGGCTTCTTCGGCTTCCCTTTGCCGGGCTTCGCATACAAGACCGTGCCGGATAGTGTGAACCTGTTGGTGCGCACCAACCTGGCAGCAGGCGATACCGCCCAGGTACTCATTGTGTTTACCAAGGCAGGCAGCCCTATCAGCATTGAAACCATGCGCATATGGGGAAATAGTTCCGGCGTATGGAAGCGCAGCGGTATCAAAATGGGAAACAGCGGCGTGGCGGTGGATTCAGGTCTGATCATCATCAGCTCTGTAGCCTCGGATTTGGTAGCCCTGCAATCAGGGTATCTGGACATAGACAGCATCTACATGCTGGACGCCACCCGTAAGCTGATGCCTTCATTGCCCAATGCGGGTTTCGAGCTTTGGGATTCTATACAGATGATGCAGCCCGACCGCTATTTAAGCAGCGACCGACTGTTCAGCAATGCCCGGTTTGCCGTTCAGAATGTGTTTCGTTCCACCAAGGCACGTTCAGGCGCCTATGCGTTGATGCTTCAAACCGGAATCGGCTCCGGACTGAATGGTGCCGATACGCTGGGAGCCTCCGTGTTCACCAGTGTGAGCAATGACCCGCTGGATGCCGACC
>JAGWYC010000340.1 GCA_018969565.1 Bacteroidota bacterium
TATATGGACTGGAACGCGTACAGCTTCTTAAAGCTGCTGCGCACCCACTTCCTTTTTGTTCTGCGTGTAATGCTTTCTGAAATGTGGAAGGCAAAGCGCATCATTCCCATTAAAAAGAACCTGGCATCGCTGCTGTTGAACATATTCAAAGCCGACGCAGTTTACGGGCATTTGAAAAACAAGGGATTCAGCAAACAGGAATTAGCGCAAATGCCATTCTATGCCTTTTGGTTCTACGACACCAGTTATCTGGGCGTGCTGAGGCAGAAATACGGCATCCGTAAAACCATCGCCCGCGCGCACAGTGGCGACTTATACGAGGACCATGCTTCACGGGTGAAACGCGCTGATTTACGGCATTTTCAACTTAGCACGCTGAGCGCATTGCTGCCCGTTTCTGCTCAGGGTGCAGCGTATATGAAAAAGACATATCCCGCGTACAAGAATCAAATACACACAGTTTATCTCGGAACGCGCGACGGTGGCATCAATGAATACAAAGCAGCACCATTGACCATAGTGAGTTGCGCCCGGTTCAACTTCCATAAAAGGCTGGACAAAATTGCCCAGGCCCTGCTCCAAACCAAGGCAACAGTCACCTGGATACATATTGGCGACGAGCGGCTGGGCCAGGATATACCCGGAATGCCGGCATACCTGGAGCTGAAGAAACAACTGAGCTCAAGGCCGAACATCGAGTTACACCCCACCGGAGCTATTGACAATGCTGAAATATTCCATTTTTATCAGCGACAGCCGGTGAACCTGTTCATCAGTCTTTCGGAGCATGAAGGCATACCCGTAAGCATCATGGAGGCCATCAGTTTCGGCATTCCCGTGCTGGCTACCAATGCAGGCGGATGCCGTGAAATTGTAAATGAACACACCGGAATGCTGCTTCCGGTTGATATCACTGCCGAGGCAGTGGCCGAAATCCTTGACGGGTTTGCAGAAAGCCCGATGAACAACCCGGAATTCAGAAACGGCGTGCGTCAATTCTGGGAACAACATTTTTCTGAAGAACACAATTATGAAGTTCTGATGAAATACATCAACATTAAATAAAAAAGAATAGAAGAATTATATGCAGGCTGAACAACCCCAACAGCAAACCTGTACCCGCTGTCTGCTAAGCAGCGCCGATACTGAAGTCATCAGTTTTAATGAAGCCGGTGTTTGTTCCTATTGCACCGGATATGAGCAAACCATAAGCGCCTTTAACAAACATTCCGGAACGCCTCAGGAGCGACTTTCACGCATGGTGGAAGATATGAAATCAAAAGGGCGTGGTCAGCGATACGACTGCATCCTGGGGCTGAGCGGCGGCACGGACAGCAGTTACCTGGCATGGTGGGCACATCAGCAGGGACTCAGGCCACTGGTGGTCCACATGGATAATGGATGGAACAGCGAACTGGCTGTGAAGAATATTGAAAATATATGTACGCGCCTGGGCTGGGATTTACATACACATGTTATTGATTGGGAAGAATTCCGCGAATTACAGCTATCCTATTTAAGGGCAGGGGTGATTGACATTGAAGTGCTTACCGATCACGCCATTTACGCGGTGATTTACAGACTGGCGAAGAAATATAACATTAAGTACACCCTGAATGGCTACAATTATGCTACCGAAGCGATTATGCCAAAAGGCTGGACTTACAACAAACGCGACTACGAGAACATCCGTGACATTTACAGCAAATACGGCAGTGGCAAGAAACTGAAAACCTATCCTCATCTGGGTTTCTCCGGTGCGTTGTGGTACCACTTGTTCCTGAAAATTGAGAATGTAAATGTGTTGAATTACCTGCCCTACCGCAAGGAGGAATCTAAGAAAATCATTACAGCAGAGCTCGGATGGCGTGACTACGGCGGCAAACACTTTGAAAGTGTATTCACTAAGTTTTATCAGATATATATTCTACCGAAGAAATTTGGTGTTGATAAGCGGAAGTGTCACCTTTCAAATCTGATTTGTTCCGGACAAATCAGCAGAGAACAGGCGCTGGAAGAAATGAAGAAACCCTTGTATGACGAGGCTGAGTTAAAAGAAGAAAAGCTGTTTGTGCTGAAGAAATTCGGCTTAAGTGAAGCCGAGTTCGACGCCATAATGAATGGACCTGTGCGCAAACATGAAT
>JAGWYC010000341.1 GCA_018969565.1 Bacteroidota bacterium
CCCCACTTTGACGAAGTATATGTAGTGGATTATCGCTACTACGAAAAGGGTGTACTTCCTTTAATCAAGGAGGCGGGGATCACCGATGTGCTGATTGCCTATGGCTCTTTTTCAGCAAATACTTCATGGCATATCCGGCGTTTGCAGCACATCATGTATCCTAAATCTGCGCCACTTTCCGCACCGAAACCCAAAGCGCCTGCGGCCCCTGCTTCCAAAGACAGCACTAAAAATCTGATGCCTCAATGAAGAGTTTACCGCTCCACATAAGTTCGATGAGCCTGAGTAAGCTGCGCAACAGTATTTGTTCCAAAAGCAGCATGCCTGCTTGGTTTTTTGGGCGGCGGATTCAGCGAATGCTGCTGCTTCCGGCTCTTTTATTTGCGGCTTCGGCCCCTTTGACTTCACAACCGCTGACGCAGGCCTATCCGTGGATAGACCAGGACCTGAATGCCATTCAGTTTTATCACCGGGATGCCATTGAACGTTTTTTCCTTTCCTGGGAGCATGCTGATTCTGCACGCGTGAGCATACTACACCTGGGTGATTCCCATATCCAGCCGGATATTTTTCCCGGGGTGCTGCGCAAGCGTTTTCAGGAATTACTTGGGAAAGGCGGTCGCGGCCTTATGTTTCCTTTTTCCACGGCGAAAACCTATTCTTCCGTAGCCTATTCTTCCACCCATCAAGGGGCATGGACCGCTTCCCGCAGCATTGAACCCCTGCCTAAATATACCTTGGGCGTATGCGGCGCTACCTGTCGCACCAATGATTCAATGGCCGGCTTCAACATAAAATTCAGCGAACCCATTCCGGATTATTACAGCACCCTGCGTATTTTCTGCAAGAAATCCCCGTATAGCTATTCTATCTGGATCAGAACCGACGAAGGAGAGGAACTATACCGGACAGACATCGAAGGCGATACATCACCATACATTGAAATCAACAACCTTCCACCGCTGCAAAACGGCTTAGGGATCCGGGTGGAAAAGACCTCTCCCCTTCAGGAGGAGTTTGAATTCTATGGCATGAGTCTGGAAAGCAGCCTTCCGGGAGGGGCCATCATTCACTCCGCAGGAATAGGAGGCGCCCGATTTAACGCCCCGCTGTACCAAAAACTGTTCTTAAGCCAACTGCCTTTACTGAATCCGGGTCTGGTGATTCTGGATTACGGCACCAACGATTATATCTACGATGATAAAATCAAGCCCGAGCTGGAACATGAAATAACCCAGATTATCGGCAATATCCGTTCTGTATCGCCCAATACCTGCATTCTGCTGACAACAACACAGGACATGATGCGCAAGGGGCAAAAACTCCGCGCCGGGGAGCAGTTTTCTGACCTGATTCGCAAAATTGCCCGCGAGCAAAACTGTGCCCTCTACGACTGGTTCTGGATTTCAGGCGGGAACAACAGTATTGGTAAATGGGTAAGCAGCGGTCTGGCGCAACAGGATATGATTCACCTGACCAAAAAAGGTTATACCCTGAAGGGCGAATTACTTTTTGATGCTTTTCTGCGCACACAGTCTGTATTGCTGGACGACGAAGGCTATGACTCGCTGGTATTCTCCCTGGACAGCATCCGGAAAGCACTGCCACCCGCGGTGGACAGCACCGCTGACAGCTTAAAACCTGTTGCTACAGTGCGTGCGCCGCAAAAGGTGGTGAGCTATGCGCCGCAGGTAAAAAAGAAACAGGTCATCCGGCATAAGGTAAAAAGCGGAGAAACCCTGTCATTCCTCGCGCGCAAATATCATGTTACCGTGAAGCAGATTCAGCAATGGAACCGGATTTCGGGTAGCCGCATCCGCATTGGACAAACCCTGATTATTTACAAAACTCGGTAGTCCTATATTTTTCCGCTTAGCTTATAGGCGAGCATCCCCACCCATTCCTTGATAAGCAATTCCCAGTGGTACAGGACTTCTGTGGAAGGAAGCAGCCAGTCTTTCAGTTCATAATTTCCACCACGGCTCAGATAATGCACCGGGTAAGGAATAAAATCTATACCCGCCTTTCGGAAGCAGGCTACAGAACGCGGCATGTGCGAGGCGCTGGTAACCAGCAGGAAAGGCCCTTTCAGGTGCAGGCTGTCGCAAAGTTTTTTGGAGAACTGTGCATTTTCATAGGT
>JAGWYC010000028.1 GCA_018969565.1 Bacteroidota bacterium
CGTTGACCAATACGATAATCCACGATGTCGTGGCAGGGTGTTACCTTCAGGCAGCCTGTACCAAAGGAAGCGTCCACTTCTTCATCGGCGATGATGGGAATTTCCCGGCCAATCAAAGGTACCAGCACGGTTTTGCCGAGCCACTGCGCATAACGAGGGTCGCCGGGACTGGTGGCAATGGCCACATCGCCCATGATGGTTTCCGGACGGGTGGTGGCAATGGTTACAAAGTCGCTGCCGTCAGGGGTGAAATACTTCAGGTAATAAAGCGTGCTTTGTTCCTGCTTGTAGATGACCTCTTCATCGCTCAGGGTCGTTTTACCCACAGGATCCCAGTTTACCATGCGGGTGCCTCGGTAAATCAGTCCTTTGCGGTACAGGTCAATAAATACTTCTATCACCGCATCATACAGCGAAGGCTCCATGGTGAAGCGTGTGCGCTCCCAGTCGCAACTGGCGCCGAGCTTCTTCAACTGTTCCAGGATGATACCGCCGTATTTATGCGTCCATTCCCAGGCATGGTGCAGGAACTCATCGCGGGTCAGGTCTGACTTCCGGATGCCTTGTTCGGCCAGCATGCGCACTACTTTAGCTTCTGTGGCAATGCTGGCGTGGTCGGTACCCGGAACCCAGCAGGCATTTTTTCCTTCCATTCTGGCCTTCCGGATCAGAATATCCTGTATGGTATTGTTCAGCATGTGCCCCATGTGCAGCACGCCGGTGACGTTTGGCGGCGGAATCAGGATGGTATAAGGCTCGCGCTCATCGGGAACAGAACGGAAATAACCTTGTTGCATCCAATAGGCATACCACTTGTTTTCAACGGCTGCGGGATGATAATTTTTGTCAGGCTCCATGCGGGCTGCAAACATACAAAGCACAAGCCTTGCCTTTCCAGTGTTTTTACTATCTTGCTGTTTTAAGTGCCTATGGAAAACATGGATACCATCAGGGAACATGCGTACAGCATTTACAAAAAAGAGCGAAGCATCAGTTATGTGGAGGCTTATTTAAATGAAGCAGCACCCGGTACTGAGGAAGCCGCTGCATTTCTCGCCGAGATTAAAAAATCACATTACGCACGTCTGCGCAAGTTGGGTGTCGGCTTTCTGATGTTCGGAGGACTGCTCTGTTTCGGAAGTTGTGTGATTACTCTGTTGGTTGGACATGGTGGACCGGCCATGTATTATACTCTGTATGGATTAACCATTGCCGGAGCCTGCATCGCACTGATGGGAACGGGGTACATACTCGGGTTCTGACTCAGGTAAGCCGCGTTAACAGAGGATAATAACCCTCTGTTGCCGCGGCTAATAACACCCAGTAACCGTGGATAATAACCCACTGTTACCGCGGATAATTATCCGCGGCTACTCGGCGCCGTCGGTTTGGGCGCGAAGCACGGCTTTGTTGCCAATCATCTTGCCCATACTCATGCCGGTTTCAATATCGCTGCGGTAATGAATGGCGCCATATAATCTGGATAAGCTGGCTTCCGAAGCCATGGCATTGTAAGCCGCGGCCCTGGCCGGAACGATATGACCCAGGATGGTAGCGGCTGCGCCGCTGAAGGTACTGTGTCCGCTGGTGTAGGCCGGGAAATTGGGCACACCTGTGAGTGTTTTTATCTCAGGATCTACCTGGCTTGGCCTGGGGTTGAAGTAATAGAATTTAGCATCCCAGCAACAGATAGCGGCGTCCATCATGCTCATATTCAGCAGGGCCAGGTTGCGTGCCCAGCGCACTTCACTGAAACGCTGTGGTACGAAATCCTCGCAGGCAATGGCATTCCAGTGGCCGGGAGGAGTATAGGTGCCTACGCCGTCTCCCCAGAAATGCACGATACGGAAATAAGTGCGGTTAGGATTCATGCTGTATGATTTCACCTCAGCAAGTTCTTTCCGGAATTGTTCGGAATTGGTGGACGGCGGAGGACCGGGTCTTCCGTTGACCATTTCCAGTGAATCCATTAAAAAGCCTTTAACTTTTCCAAATAGGGGCAGCATGGGCGGCCTTTCCGGGATTTCCCGACTAATCCAGGGTATTTCTCCGCGATTTATGGCATCGCTTTCCAGTTTCTTCCAGTCGGCGGGTGTTCCTACTGCAGCGCCGGCCCTGTCGGTGCGGGCTCTGGCAATAAATTTCGCCGCTACGTCGCGTCCCAGCTTTTCGCCTGCCACCGCATCGCTGCGGGTGCAGCTGCCGGATAAAATCATCGTGTTGATGCACTCATCCAACTTCGCTTCCAGGTTGGCCTGCTCGCCAGGAAACAGCAGCTTCATCATGGCTACGGCAGCCCCCGCCGCGGTAATGTCATCGGAAGGATAGCTATATGCTCCAGATACCGGAATCAATTCAACAATACTGTTCAGGTTCTGTGAAGGTACAGGCCTGCGGTATTTCTGACGGTAGAAATTAGCCGAAACCAAGGCGTCGTATTGCGCGGCGCTCACGTAGGCATAGGCTCTGGCCGCGTATGGTGGATTAGCAAATGGGAATGCAGGGTAGGCCAAAGGATTGGCGCTGCTGGGTATGGGATAGGTGCCGTCAGGATTCTGCACGGGTGGCAGGTTGTACTTGGCTACCAGCTCCCGCAAAACTTCATTCCAACGCAAAACAGTGCCTGCGCCCCAGTAGGAAAGCAGTTTTTCGTCCTGTGCAGTTTTGTTTTTCTGGCGCTCGGTGATTTCGTGCAGCTCCAGCTTGTAATCAGCCGCAGTGACGGCAATGGGTGCCGTTACGGCAAAATCATCAGGCTTGCTCAGCAGGATGGTTTTCCAGGAGCCTGCTCCCGTATCTGTATTCAAGGGTGCAAGCACCGGGAAATCAAGGCTGAAGGGTTCCCGGTCGCGAACGCAGGACGATAACGTTAGTGCGAGGCCTGCAAAGGTGAAGATATACTTGTTCATGACGGGGACTTAATTTGTGATGATTGTTTTTTTGTTAAAATCTATCTGATACACGGCGCCCAGGCTCAGCATGGTGCTGCGGCCCATATTGCGCCCTGCCAGGGTGTACATGCCGGAACCCATCAGGCTCAGACCGCCCTTGCCCAGGGCCCACTTGGCGGCAATACCCGTTCTCAGGGCATCCATATTGTTGCTGAGGAAGGGCATATCGTTGCGGCGGATGTCAAAACCTCCGATGGTTTCCATGCGCTCGGCAATCAGTTCTACGAATTTATCCGCGTTCAGCCTGTACCCGATGCGCAACATCATGTTGGCTACCGAAGGCATGCGCACCACATTGCTGTAGTTCATTTCGGTAGTGTAATAGGCGGTGCGGTCAATTTTCACGTTGGAGCGCAGCATGTAAGATGCGGTAGCCGTGGCATACCATTTATTGCGTTCCACATCGGCAATAGCGCGCACATAGCCGTTGGTGCTGTGCATACCGATAGAGAGGGGCAGATAGTCCGCCACGTAGTTGGTCATGGGTGTGCTCCCACCGGCCACACCCGCCAGGTTGAAGTAGTATTTCCCGCAAAGGGTGCGGCCCAGCAAATGCTGCTTCAGCGCCACGCTCAAATCCTGCACGCCCTGCTGACCGATAAGCGTTCCCGCAGAAGCCTGATTTTTTATCCAGGGCAGCATCACGATGGCATTCAGGTTGTCGTTGATGCCGTAGGAAGCCATGGCCATGGCCATTTTGCTGCTCACCGTGCCAATGTTCAGGTTTTCACGGTAAAAGGTTCCTTCCCAATAGTGATTCCATTGGCCATGCTGGTAAATTATTCCGCCGCATAAATTCTTTTTCGGCATCCATAAAGCATCATTATCTGTTTGTGCCTGCGCCTGGCTGCTGAGTAAACCAAGCGCGAGGAGCAGAGGGTAGTGTTTTAATTGCATCCGGGAAGATTTCCCTTCAATAATAAGCCAAGTACATTGAATTTTTCTGTAGCGCCGGAAAAGTGAGTACCGAACTACCTTTGCAGGGTGGCAGGGAACTCATCCATACAGGCAGCCATTCTGGAAATCCTCAGGGAGGCAGGCGGTAAACCCCTGAACCACAAGCAGGTGAGCCGCAGATTGCCGCCGGAACTTTTTGACCAGCAGCCTCATGTACCGGCCTGGCTGGAACAAATGGCTACGCAGGGTCAAATCAAGATGTTGGAACGCGGGAAATACTACCTGCAACCCGAGTTACACACCGTGCGCGGTAAACTGGAAGTGACCCGCAGCGGCGACGGCTGGATTTTGCAGGAAGAAGGCGATGATGTTTTCGTACCCAAAGCAAAACGCAATCGTTCCCTTCCCGGAGATATTGTGGAGGCACGTGTTCGTCCCGCAAAGCGGAAGGAATCAGTGGGTGAGGTCATGCGCATCCTGCAGCGCCACCGAGGCCCTTATATCGGCGTACTTGATATATTCCGAAACCACGTATTTCTGCTGGCCGACAACCAGAAACTGGGTGTTGATATTCTGGTGGACATGAAGGCGGATGAATCGCTGGATGGCCACAAGGCGGTGGTGGAAATCACCGATTGGCCGGAACACCGCCGCAATCCGCAGGGGAAACTGCTGCATCTGCTGGGCAAACCCGGTGATAACGATACCGAAATGCATGCCATCGTGGCGGAGTTCGGCTTTCCTCTTGCGTTCCTGCCCGCCACCGACGCGCATTGTGCAGAGATTCCGGAAGTGATTGCCGAAGCGGAAATGAAAAAACGCCGCGACTTCCGGCAGGTGCTCACCTTCACCATTGACCCGGCCGACGCTAAAGACTTTGACGATGCCATCAGTTTCCGCAGGCTGGAAAACGGAAACGTTGAAATAGGCGTGCATATCGCCGATGTATCGCATTATGTGCAGGATGGCGACCCCATAGACCTGGAGGCTGCGCAGCGCGGCACTTCGGTATATCTGGTGGACCGCACCATTCCCATGCTGCCGGAGAAACTCAGCAACAACCTGTGTTCGCTGCGGCCCCGGGAGAACCGGCTTGCTTTTTCCGCAGTGTTTGAACTCGATGAACATGCCGTGGTGCAGCAGCGCTGGTTCGGGAAAACGGTCATTTACAGCGACCGCAGGTTTACTTATGAAGAAGCACAGCAGGTGCTGGAAACCGGTGAAGGCGATTTTGTCGAGGAACTCACAGAGGTGAACCGTTTGGCTAAAATCCTGAATGAAGAGCGGATGAAATCGGGTTCGGTGAACTTTGAAACCACTGAGGTTCGGTTTAAACTGGATGCCCAAGGCCGTCCGGTCGGCATTATGGTGAAACAGCGCAAGGATGCCCATAAACTCATTGAAGAATTCATGCTGCTGGCCAACAGGGAAGTGGCGTTTCATATCCATGAGCGCAATCGGCAGACCGGTCGTTCCCCCTTTATTTACCGGGTTCACGACCTTCCGCAGGAAGACAAACTGAACGACCTGATGCTGATGTGTCGTAAGTTTGGCTATTCGCTGCAAGTGGACAACGAAAAGGTGCTGAAGCGCGACCTGAATCGGCTCATGGCACAAATAGCCGGCAAGCCCGAAGAAGCGCTGCTGCAGAATATGGCGGTACGGAGTATGGCGAAAGCCGTTTATACCGGACAAAAAACTTCCCACTTTGGATTGGGCTTCGCCCATTATACCCATTTCACTTCGCCCATTCGGCGCTATCCGGACTTGCTGGCCCATCGCCTCTTGCAACATTATCTGGAAGGGAAGGCGGCTACGGCTTCTTACACTGCGCAACGCATAGAGCAACTGGCCAAGCACAGTTCCAATATGGAAAATCAGGCGGCCGAGGCTGAACGCGCGAGCATTCGCTACAAAATGGCTGAATATCTCGAAACGCAAGTGGGTGAAGAATATGAAGGCGTGATTTCAGGCCTGACCGACTGGGGTATTTATGTGGAATTGGTGGAGAATAAGTGCGAAGGCATGGTAAGAATACCATCGTTGAAAGACGATCAATATATGTATCATCAAAAAGAACAAGCGGTCGTTGGACGGCGCACCGGTAATACTTATGTGTTCGGACAAAGGGTTAGGGTGAAGGTTAAGGCGGCCAGCCGTGAAAGCCGTCAGATTGACTTTTTTATGGTGGAATCATGAAGAAACTTACAGAATACGCTTACGCATTTGAATCGTACCGGGCGGGACACCTGTTCTCTGGAAATCCTGCTTCCCTATATGAACCCATGAATTACATCATGGATCTGGGCGGGAAACGCATTCGTCCGGCTTTGGTATATCTGGGTGCAGAAGCCTGCGGCGCATCCCCGGAGCAGGTACATGGACTGGCGCTGGCGGTCGAAACCTTTCACAACTTCTCGCTGGTACACGACGACATCATGGATGCAGCGCCGGTGCGGCGTGGAAAACCTACGGTGCATCTGCGCTGGAATCTTCCTACGGCCATCCTCGCGGGGGACAATATGCTGGTGGAAGCCATGAAGATGGTTCTGGAGCACGGCGTTCAGACTGCTCAGATTGCATCCTTGTTCCTTAAAACAGCCGGGGAAGTTTGCGACGGGCAGCAGATGGATATGGACTTCGAACTGCGCAGCGATGTGCAGGAAGCGGAATACCTCGAAATGATCCGACTGAAAACCGCGGTGCTGCTGGGCTGTTCCATCGGTATGGGCGCCTTGGCTGCCGGTGCAAATGCAGAGACATCCGGGAAACTTTACGATTTTGCCGTTTCCGCCGGTCTCGGATTTCAATTGCGCGACGATTACCTTGATTCATTTGGCGACCCGGCCATGACCGGCAAACAACCCGGGGGCGACATCCTGGCCAACAAGAAAACCTGGCTGTGGATTCATGCCTTCAACCATCTTCCAGAATCCGGCAGGCAGGAACTGCTTCACTGGAAAAGCATACAGGATCCGTCCCGTGCCGAAGAAAAGGTACAGGCGGTGAAAAGTCTGATGCATCAAACCGAAGCCGATGTTCAGCTTGCCTGGCTCAGCGACGAATACTACGCCAAGGCAGCGGCCATCCTGGAACCACTGGATATCAGCGCTGCCGGGAAAAGTGACTTGTACGCATTGCTTGATTTCCTGCGCGACAGAACCCACTGAGTTTGTTCAGCGCTTCGCCTGTTTCCACCAGGCGCGTTGTTCTATGGCAATGGCACGCTGAACCAGCTCATCGGTTTCTCCTAGTAAGAAGTTCCTATAGTTTTCCCAGCCCTTGTTTGTATAAGCCGGGTTTGGATAAAATTCTGAAGCGCCCCAGTCCAGGCTATCGCTGTTTGGAATCCGGTAATCGCCCCAATTGCAGGTTTTGCTGAGCTTGCTTCTATAGGAAGTCCAGGTGCCTTCAAACTGGTTGTTCTCATTGCCATCGGCGCCGTCCCATAAGTCGTTGTAGTGAATGGCTCCGGATGAATCAATGTAAATGAACGTGCTGAAACGGCCTTCAAACCAGCCGGCAGTGGCGCTGGCCGTGTCTTCATAGAAGCGGTAATGGCCTATGATAAAGCCTTCCTGATAAGGGATGTATTCATTTATTGGCAACAGCTTGACGGAGTCAATAAATAAGCGACCATGGAAGTAATCGTAGTATTCCTTCACCCTCGTTTGGCCGGTCACGGTAAATGATTTGCTTGCCGGCTCATATTCTACGGCATCGAAGTGGATGTAGAAGCGCTGATAATCGCTGCCGATATAACCCAGTGGCTGCTGTAAACCGCAGGTATCGCACTGCGCATGCCTCCAGAGGCCGGCCAGGTGTTCAAGGGCCATTTGTTGAGCCTTAGCACTTAGGGGCATAAACAGGAGGCAGCACAACAAGCGGAGCGGATACCTGTGCATGATTCAAATTAAGGTTCTACCATACAAAAACAAAAGAGGCATCCGCCGATGGTGGATGCCTCTTTTATTGGGGCTTAGAAGTTATTCCCCGCCGCCGAGGAGCTTCTTGCTCACTTTGTATTTCTTATGGATTTTGCCGGCCTTGGTCTTGGACTTCTTGATGCCGTTCAGGTCAACACCGTTGATCTGGAAGGTATTTCCGTCTTCGGTTTTCGCATACAACTTGGCATCCTTGATGTTCAGCTTGTCATACACAATTTCCCAGCGGCTGCCAACTTTGATGCCGGGGATGATCATGGTGGGGCAATCGCTGGCCACATACAGTTCAGAAATGTTTACACCTGAAGGCTTAAACTTGGCGCGGTATTTACCGGTCTGGGCATTGCATAGTGCAATGTTACCGGGGCAGCGCACGGGGAATTCAAAGCGCGCGTTATTCTTGTCTTTGGAGAAGCCGGGACGATCGTTCTTGTTCTGTTCCCAGTAGCCTTTGCCTTTGTCTTCCCACACAGACATTTTTCCCTTTTTGTAGCACTCGATGTCCACGTCAAAGATGACGGTCATAGGACGCTTCTTCAAACAGGTATCGCCGCACATGCTGATGTTAAAGATGCCGGCGTAGGTCATGTTCTGACCTTTGGCATTCTTCAGCGGGTAATCAGAGTTCATAATGTCGGAAGCGCCCTGAGTAGCCTTCACTTTGATGCAGGAAGCAGATTGCTGGCACAGGCTGCGGTAGGCGCAGATGTTCATGCGCACTTTGATGCCTCCGCCCAATGATACGGTGGTGTCGTAGTTGCAGGTATCTTTTACTACAGGCTTGGGTGGAGGAGGGGCCACTTTCTTTTCCTTGTAGATGATCGTAATCTCCACACGGCGGTTCTTCTGACGTTTTTCCTCGTCTTCGTTGATTTCGCGGGGCCTGCTTTCGCCGAAATAACTCTTTTCCAGAATCAGGGAGTCCATACCCTTTTCGCGCAGGTAATCGTACACACCGTCCACGCGCTTCTGAGAGAGTACCAAGTTGTAGTCGTCGCTGCCCAGACTGTCTGTGTGGCCTGTGAGGACTACTTTGTAATCTTTTTTAGTGGCGAGGTCTGCAATCAGTTTGTCGAGTTTCTCTGATTCAGCCTTTTTAATCGCCCACTTGTTCAGGTCGAAATACACCTGCACGGCGGGCATGATTTCTTTTGGTTTTGGCTGGCGGGTGGTTTGTCCGTTCAGGTTACCTGCGCAAAGGGCGCCTGTAAGTGCCAGCATCATAGCTATCCGTTTCTTCATGGTGAAAGATGGTTGCGAAAATAAGGGTGGAAGGTTTATTACGGGTTAAGAATTGTCAATAATTATGTGCTCAATAGGTCGCGGCAACGGCGTCAAGCAGCGTGGGCCAGTCCTGAAAGTCCCCGCGGCCTGCACCCAGGCGCACCAGAATAAGCCTTTTGGCCCGGTTCACGTAAATATACTGCCCTAGATGACCGCGGGCCATGAAGCTGCCGTCAGGGCGAAGCCACCACTGACGATGGTAATGGGCGGCCGTGCCTGGCTCACGGGAAACCTGCGTGGATTCCATGACCCAGTCTTTGGGAACTACCTGAGTGCCGTTCCAGCGCCCGCTGTCCAGATAAAGTCTACCGAATTTCGCATAGTCTCTGGCTCGGGCATTGATGCAGCAAAAGGCTTTTTCCATGCCCGTTTTGGTATCGTCAATGCTCCAGCTGGCATCGTATTCCATCTGCAAAGGTGACCAGATTTTTTCCTGCAAATAGGCCGTGAGGCTTTTGCCTTTGAGTGCGCGCTCTAATACCAGACCAAGCACCTGCGTATTCCCGCTGATATACTCATATTCAGTGCCGGGCTGTCGCTTCAGCTTCAGGTTCATGGTCTGTTCACGAAGGTTAAACCCATAGTAAAAGGAAGCCGCTTCGCTGAGCGGTGAGTAGTAACTTTCCTTGAAATCCACACCGCTGCTCATGTCCAGCACGTGTTCAATGGTTACTTTGTCCCAGCCGTTGGCCTTCATTTCCGGGATATAATCACTCACTTTATCGGAAGTGCTGCGAATCAGGCCATCGGCAATAGCGCAACCGAACAGCGCAGAAACAAATGATTTAGCCATAGAAAAGGTGGGTACGATGCTGCTGTCGGTATATCCTTCAAAGTATTTTTCAAACAGAATGCTGTCGTTCCGAATAATCAGGAAGGCTCTGCTGTCGTTGGCTTCCAGAATGGAAATCACGTTTTGCTTTTTTCCTTCCCATAAAATATCATCCAATTGCTCCTGACCCTTTACAAAACGGAAAGGCTTGGCGGAAGCTTTTAATGGCTTGGAAGGGAATTTCTCGTAATCGCCAATATCCGAAAAATTCCATACAATAAATCTTCCCGTAAGACAACTGTTAAAGGTTAATGCAAAGATGACAGCACCAATAAGGAGTGCAATCAGAAGGAACTTTTTGAGCATACGCAAGGTTACTGCCTTTCTTTGATTTCTGCAAGATGTTGGGTTACAGGGAATTGCTTCAGGTAAGAACAGTGGTTGTTCGTCATTAATTCTAATAAAGAACTTCTGTAACTTGCCCTTTTATGCACAAGGGTCTGAAGATTCTTCTTTTAGCCATGTTACTGGGCTTCGCTGTTGCTTTGCCTTTTTGCCGCAAGGCGCCGAGCACTTTTCCCGAGCTGAAGGCGGAACAATTCAATTTTGATGAAGTGAAGGAACACATCAAATCTGTGCTGGAACAAACGCAAGGAGAAGATTTTCTGCTGTATAAGGACACCTTGCTTCGTTTCTATACCAAGCGCGAATTTGAGCCTGTTTGGCTGAACAGTTTCTCCGAACCGGGCTTCAAGCAGAAGATAGCAGCGCTCTACGATACCTTGTTCACAGAGGGTTTGCTGCCAGAATGGTACCATCGCGATACCATTTTTGACATCATGGATCTGGGCCGCACAGGAACCGGGGAACAACTGTATCACCGTCTTGCCTTTGTGGAAGTGCTTTTGAGCAGTACCCTGGTGGAAATGCAGCACGACAAGCTACTGGGCCGGGTGAAGCCCTGCGCCGAATATGATAAATGTGATCTGGTGCGTAAGGATACCCAAAAGGTGGATTTCCTGAGGGTGTTGCATCCGACCAACTTTCTTAAAGAATTCACAGCCCAGAACATCAGCGACAGCAATTATGTCCGCCTGAAGCAATACCTGAGCAACTGGCTTCCCGGATACAAAACCGATACGGTGGGCGGTGATATACGCATCCCAACCAGAAAGCTGAAACAAGGCGATACAGGACTGGAAGTGCGACAGCTCACCGCGCGTTTGCTCGCCCTGGATCTGATGCCCGACAGTATGGTGCGCCTGGCGGGAAGTACTTATACCAAGGCTGCAGCCAGGGCCGTACAATGGTTCCAGGATCAGTCCGGACTGGTGCCCGATGGCGTGGTGGGGGCTGACACCTGGAAGCTGCTCTTTGCCGGTGCGAAGTATAAGTACCGCCAGATAGCCGTGAATATGGAACGACTGCGCTGGAGCGTACTGCCGGATACAGCGCCCTACGTCAGGGTGAATATTCCGGAGTTTCGCGCCTGGCTGTATTACGGCGACAGTGTAGGAAGCATGAAGGTATGCGACGGCAAGCCACGTCCGGCAGACTATGAAGCGAAACTGGCTCAGTACGCCAAAACGGGAAAGTTCCTGGATAAGCCACTGGATCCACAAACTCCGATGATTGAATCAGCCATTACCACCATCGTGCTGAATCCTACCTGGAGTGTTCCTGCCAATATTGTGAGCCGTGAGATGCTTTCCTCAATCCGTCGTGATCCCGGTTACCTGCCCCGAAACGGATATCGTGTGTATCGGGGAAACACGGAGTTGAATCCCTACCGTATCAACTGGTATCAGGTGCAGCCGGGTAAAATTCCCTACCGCATTGTGCAGGATCCCGGCGACGACAACAGCCTGGGGCTGATCAAATTTGTGTTTCCCAACAAATACAGCGTGTATATGCACGATACTCCGCAAAAATCTAAGTTTAAGCAGAATAACCGCGCGGTGAGTCACGGCTGTGTGCGCCTGGAAGATCCCATGCGTTTCGCGGCCTTTCTGCTTCAGTTCCAGAAAAAGCCGAACTACGACGATCTGCGCATCTGGATGGGGTATGCGCCGCTTGACTCGATGCGCCGCCTGCGCTGGGATACCACGGCCAACAAGGAGCAATTCCGCAAAAAGGAAACTTATAACATATATCTGCAAAAGCGCGTGCCTGTGTTTATGGTGTATCAGACTGCCCGGGTTGATGCAGCTGGGAATTTCCGCACCAGCTTTGATATATACGGGCTTGATGAAAAACTCTGGAGGCTGATGGATCAGAAACAGTTAACACACCGCAATCTGCCTCCGGTGTGAGCCGCCTGAAAGCCGAAGGCAGAACAAAAAATTTCAGGGTGCAACCGGCAGCAACTGCAAGGTCAGCAGGCCACAGGCTATGGAAAGTCCAAAGCTGAGCAGGGTGCCAATCAGTACATATTCAGTCAGGATTCGATTTCTGGATTCCTGTAAATCACCAAAGCGGAATACTGATTTTGCAGCCACCAGGAATCCAATGGCTTCCCAATGATTGGTTACCACAAAGGTGAACACAAACAGGCGCTCCAGAATACCGATATAGGTACCGGCCTTTTTCAGGGAAACCATATCGTGTTGCTGAATATCCCGGAACCATCGCCCCATGAGGTGTTGGATTACCACGCTGGATACCCCTGCGAGGAATAGAATGGCATTGGCATATACCCAGAATACGGCAGGGATTTTCAGTTCCCAAACCGACAGGTGCGTACCGGTATAGATGAGCCACACGGCGATAATCACCAGGATGTGCATCGCCTGATCGAGCCAGAAAATCAGCTTCAACGGATAATTCCCGGTCAGCCTGCGTTCTAAAAGGTCACTGATGAGGGCAAACAGCATCAGTCCAATTCCGTAGTAAAGAAAATTAATGTGTCGGATCAGTAATGTCGGCAATAGGCCTTGCAACAGTATGCATAGGAAATAACCTGAGGTATGGCGCGTCAAGACGGTTGCCGGGGTGGTTTCCGAACGTGTCGCCGTTTTCAGCATGAAATCGCAGATAACGTGCGAAAGGAGCAGCTTCAGCAGAACAATCATGCCAATAATCGGTTCAGTTTCTTCCGGTATAATGCATCCATGGCGAGTACTTCTGACACACAGGCTCTTTTCCAGCGACCGCTTACAGAGTTCTGCTTAATGCCCAGTTTGAGGCCCAGTTCATGTTGCGTGGCCCCGGGGTTTTCCAATACCAGTTCCATCAAGGCTGCCGAGGAAACACTCCATTCATTCATAAACAGCGAAGCAAGCCTGAATATAAGGTTCATTTCTTCATTAAAGTCGGGCCAGGGACTTTCTAAACCAAAGATGCTGTGCTCACGCCTGAGTAAATCGAACTTTTCTCCGGCCCGCACATACGCCGGTCCGTTGCTTTCCGATACCCTGCTTCCCTGGTAGGTTTTTTCTCCAATGCCGATGCTCAGCCTGATGTCAATGCCGGCACCCGGTTCATTCTTGTCTGCACCTGTTTTTTTTATCAAGGCCTTGATATGCAGGGCTCGGTGCAGCGCCACTTCGGGGTTTTGTATTT
>JAGWYC010000342.1 GCA_018969565.1 Bacteroidota bacterium
TGGTACATAAGCTATAATTCACGGCGATTCCGACGGATTTAGTTACTTGCTTAGCATCTCCCTGAAAAGCTACGACCCGATAATGGTCATACTTCATGGCACCTCCTAATCCCACATAAATATTACCTATACGATATAATGGCATCAATGCTATGTACCCACGCAACCAAGTACCATCCGGATTATAATTTTTAAATATAAACCCGATTACCCCTCCGGTAAGATCCGCACTCAGATAAAATCTGGACTTAGGTTTCAGGACCACACTATCTTTACGGGAACTGCCCAAATAAACCGCAGTAATATCTTCTTCCTGAGCAGTGCCGTGCACGACAGAGAACATTGAATTTTTTACATAGGGGCTGTATGCTGCTGTGAGTTCTTGTTTTAAAGTATCGGCAGTATGTACATCGGTTTCATGGTGGATTTGTCCCCAAGACTCCGACAAGGAGCCCATGAATAACAAAAAGATTATGGTATTTTTCATTTTAGTTTCCTCCAAGTGTAGATTCCAGTTTTTGCAACCTCATTTCCTGCTGTTCTAGTCTTTTCTTCTGCTCCAAAATCAATTGTTGCTGCGCGACTGATTTTTGCTCCTGCTCAAGGACATATAAGGTCAATTCCTCTATCTTCTGTTGTTGCAATACCTGCAAGGCGCCCACATCCTGCCCGTTTTCCAGCACCGCTTTTTCACTCGGAATGCCGGGTAAATGGCGGTTTGCTTTGATAAAGTTGGCCACCTCAGACAACGGCATCAGGTGGTATTCATCGGCAAACACTCCATCGGGCCACCATTTGGCGTTTACGGTCAGTTTCGTGCAGCGAAGATTGCCGCGCAACTCCGTGTTTCCATTGGCTTCCATCCTCAACCCGCCAACAGTACTGTCCATGCTCCATGGCGCAATCACCAAAGCTCCATCCAGATTGCTGCCCTCCTGGCCCAAACCGTCGGTGAATAATATACCCAGGTCTTTTTCTCTGCTGATGTTGTTATACCCGTTTTGTGCCAACAGCGGAACAACCTCCACATTCCGCGTATAACGCATGGGCAATGGTGTTCCCGGAACATTGACCGAGGCTCTTTGAGCATTGCTGCCAAATATGGCTGCAGGGGTATTGATGCCGGTGCCCCGAACATCCAGCGCTGCCCTCGGATTGAGCACATTCAGCCCCGTGCGGCCGTTCGGATGAATGATCATGCATGCATCGTTCCTGCCGGGGTCTACAGGTGAAGCAGGTGTTTGCATCCTTGCCCAGAATAAGGGCTGCCCATCACTGCTCAGGCTATTCCAGGGAAATCCGATCGGCATACTTCCGGTAAAGGTATGAGGAGGCACAGCAGCCACCGATGGTGTGCCGGTCGCCTCACCGCCCGGAATACCGCCCGGCGGTGGCGGCAGTGGGGTACATTGTACTTTAGTGATCAGAAAACCCATGTGGTCGCTTTGGGGTGGTGGACAATAACGCAACTCCGCTTTTCCTTCAGGGTTTGGCGTGCCAATACCCAGGGCGCTATCGGTGTACGCCGTCAGAGAGCCCGCTTGTCCCATGCGGTTTTTCCAGGAACCTACGGCCTGAGACTGGGCGGATAGCCCCCCCCTGCAAGAACCGTACCTAAAAAGCATGATGTGAATAAAGCATGCTGTAATCTGAAATTAAAGAGATTATACATAGAAATGATGGTTAAGGTTTATTCGAAAATATAAAAATAATCGACATAAAAATATGATTTACATCATGTGCGTGGCACTATGTTTTTAAGACACTTATATCTCTCCTTTCCTGGGATATTCGGATTTGGGGAAGGGTGGCAGAACGTAATATTCTATCAACATTGACGATAAAAAGCATTCCCTGTGCTGCGTTCCGCAAGATTGTGCAAGCTGAAGCCGGTTACGGTATTGCTGACCATGGCAGCGGCCATGTTCTTCTCACCCTGTCTGGAGATTGAAAGTTATTTTCTGTCGGCAGGCGCCTTTGGCAATGCCGCCATTATTTCCGTGGCGCTGATTTACACGCTTATTACCATTCTGGGCATGCTCATTCTTGTAGGCTTCACCTTAAGTGGCCTGCACCGCCTGAACCTGCACTTCATGGAGCACCACGAAAAGCGCATTACCGGTACCGT